>FR898380.1 GCA_000437515.1 Acidiphilium sp. CAG:727
TATTATCGAGTATACCGCCGTTTAATTCATACGTAATACTATATACGATAACCTTCCAACTCGCCGTTATCGTTATGTTATCCGTAACGGGTTCAGAAAAATCGTAATCCCATCCGATAAAAGAGTAACCCGTTTTTGTCGTAAAGGGTTCGTTGGCTAAAGAATCTTCTTCTATTTGTTGATTCTCGACCGCACTTCCGCCTTGTAAATTGAAAGAAACCGTATAAATTTTTCTTCTTCGGATAGTTACTTCGTAAATCGTCTTCGGATTGCCGTCGATTTGCTCCGTAATATAAACCACGTTATCGCCTTCGGTTAACGGAATGGTTTTAGTCGCGACTTGTTTTATGCCGTAAATATCCAAAGAAACTACGTATTGTACGTTTCCTTCGGTTTTAACTTCGTCTATAAAAGAGTACGTTTTTTGAACGTTCGGAACTTTGCCGTAGACGGGAACGTTTCCGTCTATATTCTTTTGCCCTACGGTAAGTGTTTTGAAGGTCATTTTGCTTTCAAGTTTTGTGCCTTCGTCGACAATCGTGTCCGTCGCGGTACAGCCTTTACGGTCGCAATGCGCGGTCTTCGTTCCATCTTTTTCGTACGTTGCGTTGTTATCGGATATATAATTCGTAAACTTATGCCCAAGTTTACTGCCGACGTCGGTTACGGTATCGGTTTCGGAGCAACGGTCGCACTTTGCGGTTTTCGTTCCGTCTTCGGTACATTTCG
>FR898381.1 GCA_000437515.1 Acidiphilium sp. CAG:727
ATAAGTCTTATTCCCTTTACGCTACCGTCGTCGCCGACCAAAATCTCCGTGGGGTTAGCGAGCAGATCGAAAACGACGCCTTCTTCTTTGGCGTGTCCGACCTCTTCTCTTCTCGCAGGCAATTCGGTTTCGCTCCGACGGTAAACCACGTGGGTTTCCGCTCCGCTTCTTATCGCGGTTCTCGCCGCGTCCATAGCGACGTTACCTCCGCCGACGACTACGACTTTTTTACCGAGTTTTATCGGCGTATCGTAATCTTCGTCGTAGGCTTTCATAAGGTTATTGCGGGTTAAAATTTCGTTGGCGGAAAATACCCCGTTGGCGGTTTCGCCCGCTATACCCATAAAACGCGGCAACCCCGCGCCCGACCCGATATAAACGGCGTCGTAGCCTTCGGCAAAAAGTTCGTCGATCGTAACCGATTTTCCGACGATAACGTTCGTTTCGAATTTTACGCCCGCTTTTTTCAGTCTTTCGATTTCGGGTTTTACGACCTTTTCTTTCGGAAGACGAAATTCGGGTATGCCGTAAACGAGAACGCCGCCGAGTTCGTGCAACGCTTCGAATACCGTAACGCCGTAACCGAGCGAAATAAGGTCGCCCGCGCAGGAAAGCCCCGACGGACCCGA
>FR898382.1 GCA_000437515.1 Acidiphilium sp. CAG:727
GGTACGTTCCGTTCGGCGGCAGCCGCTTTTTTAAGCCTTATCGCTTCCGCTAACTTCGGATAGGCGAAGATAAGGAACAAGCCGATTAAAATCATTGCTATCGACCAGAATTGCGAGGGCGAAAGCAGATTGAAAAGTTTACCTCTGTCGTCGCCGCGTAAAAACTCTATCAAAAATCTGAATACGCCGTAAGCGATGCAATATACGCCCATGTTCAGATTGCCTTTCGTTTTAATTTTGAACGCAAGGAAGCAGAACAGAGCGAAAAGCAAAAACAAGAAAATCGCTTCGTACAGTTGGGTCGGGTAGACGGGGTTTACGAGGTTGGGGTCGTAAAATTCGGACGGGTTGGGGAATTTGATTCCCAGAGGTCCCGTGGTCGCTTTTCCGTAACAACAGCCTGCGAAAAAGCACCCTACACGCCCGAAACCGTGCGCAATCGTGATACACGCGGGTACTATCGGCATTATGTCGATAAGCGTGTTTTTGTAGTTTTTGCGGATATTGTTCTTGGTCGCATAGTAGATTATAAGGAAGGTTCCCACGCCGCCTATAAGACCGCCGAGGAAGGTCATTCCTCCGAACTCGAAACCTTTCGACGGGTTTTCGATATAGTTATATACCGACTGAAAGAGCGTGGCAGCCAAAAAGCCGAGCGCGATAGAAATAATCGCGTTGTAAAAGACGAAATCGCCGAATTTCGGGTCGATTTTCATTTTTTTGTTGTAGAGCGATAACGTGATAAAGCAACCTAAAATGCCTATCGCTATCATCACGCCGTACAGCGTAACGTAGCCTTTATCGCCGATATGTATAAGATAATACGGGTACATATTTTACTCCTTATAGGTTTTTGCCGTAATGAGCCTCGATACCGAGTTACCTGTCATCGCCATGTTGAGCGTAAGCGAAACATCTCCCGGAAGGGCGGTTTTCTGCGGAGCATGTATTTACGTTTATTCCGCTTTTTCGTTTCGTTTTTTCAACTCGTCCAGAATCTGCGTAAGCAATTGTTCCTGCGTCGGAGGAGCGTTTTTTGCTTCTTCTGCAAGGCGTTCCTCTTCGGCTTTCTTGTCCGCCGCTATTTTATCCTGTTCGAGAACGCGGATTTCTTTCGTCGTTAAGCCCTTGCGACGGAACTGGCGAATTTCCTTTTTTGTGAATACGCCGTTGCCGTTTACCAGTTCGTTCACGCCTTCGTTGACCTTATTTATCGTTTTAACGATAAGGAAAAGCACAAACGCGATAATAAGAAAGTTAAGTATCGCGCTGATAAACGCGCCCCAGTCGATGTATATCGACTTCGTAAGGTCGAGAGTGGTCGTAGCCGCGCCGGTTTCGTCAAGAACGTAAGCAGGTTTGAGTACGGTATAAATCTTCGAGAGATCCGAAGTTCCGCATATCGCTGCTATTATCCAGTTGATAATCGGGCGGAGAATGTTGTTGCTGAGCGCGTTCACGATAGCGGTAAACGCGCCGCCGATGATAACGCCTACGGCAAGGTCCATAACGTTGCCGCGGGTTATGAATTTTTTGAATTCCGAGAAGAACTTTTTCATAATCGGAAAACTCCCTATGTAATTTTGAATATATTGTAGCATTTTTTTTCGGATTTTTCAATATAATACGAGCGAAAAAATAAAATAATCTAAAATAAAAGAAACAATAAAGGTAAAAACGATTGACAAACGGGAGTAAATGGGGTAAACTAAGCGGGCGAGTTTTGTGGTGGCAACCGCGAATTTATAAACTTAATACGAAAAACGGAAGCGTATCGAAGCGGTCATAACGGGCACGATTGGAAATCGTGTAGTCTTAACGGGCTCGGGGGTTCGAATCCCCCCGCTTCCGCCATCTGAAAACACTATCGACATCTGAACTCCCAAGGTTCGATTATTGATAGTGTTTTTCTATTTTTTTCAGTATTTATGCGGGTTTGTATGCCTTTATTCTTATTTACTTTATCGGACTAAAAACCGAAAAAAGTAAAATAGCAAAATTAAAAATAATAATTTTTTATTTCCGAACCCCGCTTGTCCGATAGATTTACTCAAAATCTTCTTATTTTTCTTTATATTCACGTTCTTTTTGATTCGGAGTCTTGTATTGCAGTTTTGCGTGAGGGCGGCACTCGTTATAAAACTCAATATAATCCTCAACAGCTTTGTAAAATTCCTTTTCCGAACGATACTTTTTTCTGTATAATTCTTCGCGTTTTAACGATGCGAAGAAAGATTCCATAACGGAATTATCGTAAGGAACGTATGCGCGGGAAAATGAATGTGTGATTTGCAATGATTTTAGGTAATCGTTCAAACCTTTTGAAATATAATTTGAACCGCGATCGGTGTGAAAAATAAGAGAGGTAGAGGGGTTTCGTTCTTCATAGGCTACCTTAAAAGTTGTTTTCACAAGTTGAGTACTGTTTATTTTTCTTATTTTGTATGAAATAACTTTTCTTGCATACAAATCGATAATAGCGCAGATGTAGTATTGTTTATTGTTGCACTTAAAATATGTGACGTCGCTTACCCAAACCTGATCGGGCGCGTTTGTATGAAACTCTTGGTTAATATAATTTTTATATTGTCGAACATTGTCGTCATAATATTTTTTTGCGCCTTGACGAATGCTGACAAGTCCCATATCGCTCATTAATTTTTGAATCATCTTTACTGATGCTTTTACACCACGACTATGTAAAACCGTGGCAATTTTTGCCGCTCCGAATATTTGATTGCTTTCATCGTATATTTCTTGTATTTGTTCGCGTAATGCTTCTCTGCGTTTCGCATACCAAGTGTTATCTCTTTTATTGCGGAGAATATGGTTGTAATAAGTTCCCCGCGGAATATCCAACGCCTCGCAGAGCATATGAACGCTGTAATTTTTGGACAAGCTTTCTGCTACGGACAATTTGTCTTTCAACGGCGAATTTGGCAGGACATTTGCTTTTTTAATAATTTTGATAATACCTTCAAGTCGAGCTATTTTCGATTCAAGCATTTTGAAGTTACGTACAGTTAATTTTTTGTGGTCAGATTGTTTTTGTTCATTCTGATATTCGGACAACCAATTATAAAAAGTGCTTTTGGAAATTTCGATATTTTTAATTATTTTAAGTGGTGATTCTCTGTCTTTAATATATCTTTTGATTGCACTTTGTTTTTCTTCCAACGAATGTCTCTTGTTCATGAGATTACTCCTTTACCGTTTTATTCGGTAAAAGTATTATACCGCGATTTTAAGGCAGTTAAAAAATGTGTTATAATTTTAATGAAAATAGCAATTCTATCTTTTAATGAAAATAGCAATTCTATCTTGTTGAGGAGACGGAAGTCTGAATTATGCTAAATTAGTCGGAAAATATGGCAATAGCGCTGTAATTTTTGATGCGTCAAAGTTAAAGATACGGAGTTTGCAGAAGTTCCATATTAAAAATGATTCTTTGATAATAAAGAAATTTGAAGTTGAGATTTGGCCTGAAATAAAAACACGCATACAAAAGAACATCGCGTTAAGAAGAACCGTCTATCGTTTAATGCAGGCTTTATTGCTGGATTGTGCAGATAATACAGGGTTAATCGATATTATAATTGAGATATTATCGACGTGTAAAAACGACAATGAGGGGATTTATATAGTCGGCAGAGTGCAGGAAGAACTTGCAAGGAGAGTCGGAAAGAAAAAAGTTAAAGAAATCGGCGCTAAAACAGAGCAGGGCAAATATTCAAGTAAATACGCTTTGACGGAACTGCTCATCTGCGGGGAGTGCCATACGCCATACAAACGGTGTACTTGGACGGCTCACGGGGAAAAACGAATAGTGTGGCGTTGTGTCAAGCGGCTGAACTATGGCAAGAAATATTGTCATAACTCGCCAACCTTGGAAGAATCTCGCATACAGGCGGCAATCGTAAATGCAATACAAAAATTCGCGCAACAGGATACTCAATTATTTAAAAACCTTAAATCTCATATAGAAAGAGGTATTAACGACGCCGTGCGTGAGGATGATAGCCTTGATATTCAATTAAGACTTGCCGCTGTAGAAAAAGAGATAAACGAATTATTCAATACGATTTCCGTGGATACGATAGAGTCGTTCGACGAAAAGAAGGCGGAAGAATTGCTGTCAGAGAAAAACAAATTGCAGGCGGAATCAGATAGGATTGCGGAATTGAATCAGAAGGATAAAAACAAACAATCACGCATTGCCGAAATAACGGAATTGCTCGACGGGATAAAAAACCGAACAATGGAGTACGACGATCGGCTCGTAAGGCAAATAATCGAGGCGATAATAGTCGAATCGAAAGAAAAAATAAAAGTAATCTTCATCGGCGGCTATGAGATGGAGCAGGTTTTATAGTGTATTTGTCAATTCAATATCGATTGACAAAATAGTAAAAATATGATAAAATAATAATCAAGCAAAAATTTAAAAGGTGTAACACAAAGTAGTATTGTTAAAAAGTACGGATTAAACACAGTGGTAACGAAATCATCGTAAAATGATTTGTAATAAAAAGTAGAAATTAATAGTATGAGTTTGATTTTGTTGCAAGTTTGATTTGCCAAAATTATTTTTATAAAATATAGGTGGGACATATGAGAAAATTTGAAGGCGTGCATTTTTACATAAATATTAATAATTTGAATTCAATTATTAGAAAAGATGAAAATAAAAATGACGACCTAACAAGAACATTTCATGCATTAGATACATTTACATGGGCACTTGAAAATTTTGTTAACGAATTCGGCGATATTGAAATAGAAAAATTTACGACATCCAGATATCATTTTTATTTTTCTTGTGGGGTATCAAATAATGATAGCAAAATAACTTCGTTAATTGAAATAATAGTTTTTTCAAAAACATTGGCAAAAACGCTTGCTGCGATTGGAAAATATCAATCAATGCAAGAATTTACAATTGGTATAGGGTGTGATTGGGGGCAATACACAGAGTATAATTTTTCAAATACGGAGCCAAAATTTGAGGAAATGACCACCATAGGTGCACCGGCTAATAGAGCAGCTAAATTACAATCCGAATGTGGTGATGGAAAAGTACTTATATCAAAGGCTTTGTATGATATAATGCCGAGAGATTTTGCTGAAATATTTTTTGGTAATGGACAACTATCCGCTAAACTGGCTTTAAAGTATTCGGATTTGACAGTATATGAAGCAAAAATAGAAGAATTATATAATCTAACAGGTTCCAGTTATGCTGATAGAGAATTACGTTGGATAGAAAAAGCTAAAATCCATGCTAACGAAACTAATCTATCAGAGGTGAAATTTTCAGAAGCGAAAGCGAAACTCGATTATTTGCAGTTAAGTCTAAAAAATTCAAAGTGGATTGATAATGCTGTCATACTTTTTTCAGACATCAGAGGGTTTACAAATAAGGTAGATCATACAGATTTAGCGAAAATTAAACAATTAACACAAGATGTCCTTACTCAAATGAATAAAGCAGTGATGAAAGAGTCTGGTATACACGTTCAGTTTCAAGGGGATAGGGAATCTGCCATTTTTCATAGTTATTTAGATGAACCTAATAATTATATTGTGCGATCGATTACGGCAGCCATGCGTATGTTGGATTTTGTTTATGATTTTAATAAAAATAGTACTACAGATAAACTGGACATTGGTATTGGCTGTGCTATTGGTTCTGTATTTGCTACTCGAATCGGTATGCGCGGACGTAAATTTAATGTAGTTATGGGGGAAACAGTCAAAATCGCAGATAGCACGGAGGATGAAATTGCGGGTGTTGGCGACCATTGCTCTAAAACGGAAATTGCTATAACGAAAGAAATGTTTTTAGAATTGAAATCTGTCAATTCTAAACAGTCGCGTGAATATGAAAAACTGTTTTCGAATCGAAAAGTAAATGGACGAGAGTACTATGTGTGTACGACTGGATTTAGAACGTTCCAAGAAAATGCTGATTTTAAAACTCAAAATCAAAATGCAGAAAAGGCAAAACATAACAATGGAATAAAACCATGGGGAATATAATTCTATGGGGAGATTTATTGGTGTCCCTCTCCAATATGATAGTGAGTGGTTTTCGTCATTACCCGTCGACCTTCAAGATCCACAGAAATATTATAAATCCATCGTTAGCTTATTTGATGAGATAAAAAGGCAGTTCCCCTTACTTCGTATATGTATATTGCCATCAAACAAACCTAAAACTGCGTTTATTCAAGGGTTGCTTTTACCTTTATATGTAATAAAGGAAAAATATTTGGATGTTGAACAGTATTTAGAATTTGGTTTGCCAATTTTTGCCGTAATACCCGAAAATTATCAAACAATTGGAATTAGAGTATATGATGCGTGTAAAAGAATTCTCTGGGATAACATACCAGTTGAGTATAGACATTGTATTCCGTTAAACGCAAATACAAATGATGCAAAGCGCGGGAGATATATTTGCACACATAACTCAAAAGATATTACTACAGACAACTGTGTTATACCTATTTTAAAGAGTGCCTATTTCTTATTTGAAGAATACAGAAAATATGAAAGGACTGGCAGATTTGATTTAAGCTGTTTGCCGCATGGTGAGTGCAAGGAGAGATAAAATGAAAGAAAAAGCCAAAGAATATCTGCAATTTATGAATGAAAAAATTTATTCTCAGTTGTCATATGCAGAAGCAAAACATGCTGTCTTATCAGGATTGGTAGGAGCTGCATTGTTTGCTTTGATTGGGGTTATAATCGATATTGGAGATTTAGGGTTATGTTGGCTGCAGATTATTCTTGGAGTAATGGCGGCATCGATGGTCGCAACATTAATTGTTTCCTTAGCTTCCTTTTACCCTTTTAACAAAACTCTTAATCCTAATAGAAAGTATAATTTGTTTTATTATGGAGATATAGCGAAAATATGTAATGGGGCGGAGTATGTCGAAAAAATTGACGACATTGAAGACGGAGCTGTGCAGTTGGCAGAACAAAACATATTGATATCTAAAATCATAATGAGAAAACATAAAATGTTTGTGATTGCTCTGAATTTATTGGTTGCGAGCATATTTTTACCTTACTATCTCGGTCTTATAACATATGTATTAATACGTCAGATAAAAAAATCGAAAAGCAGAAGCAAAAGCTGTAATTTAGAGAGAGAATTTTAAAATATATTAAGTAAAAACAATATTTCAACTCAGCCTAGAAAAATAGGAAATGTATCTATTTTGAGCAGGTCTGCCAAGATAAAAAGTCGACATTTTTGTAGAAATAGCAAGTGTCGGCTTTTTTGTTGTCCCAAAATATGTTATAATGTAATTAATAGAGAAGATTTAGCTTGTTTAAGGAGGTGAAAATTTGAATTATACCAAATTTGTTAGAGAATATTGCAAGAACAATAGCAGTACATTTTTTGATGTGTCAAAGTTAAAAGATACTGAATTTGCAGAAGTTCCGTATAAGACTTTGTTAAAGATATTAAATAGGCTTGAGGAGGAAGGTTTGCTTTCAACTATTTCCAAAGGCGTTTATTTTATAGGCGAAAAGACAGTGGACGAAGAGTTGATTTTCGATGAAT
>FR898383.1 GCA_000437515.1 Acidiphilium sp. CAG:727
TCGGCGGAATCGCCGACGTTTTCTATTATCGTCTTTCCGTCCGCCACCGCCGCAAGCAAAATATATCTCATTGCGACCGATTTAGACGGCGGCGCGGTTATCACGCCTTCCGGCGTGAACGGAGTGATTCTTACTTTCATTGAAAAATACTTTCGGCTTTTTCGACGGATACGCTTTCAATCTTCGGCTTGCCGATTTTTTTGAGCAGAATAATATCTATCTTTCCGTTCGTTGCCTTTTTGTCTTCGGATAATTTCCGCATCGGAAGTTCGGTCTTATACTCGTCGCCGAAACCGGCAGCGCGAACCATTCCGTTCATATCGTAAACGACGTCGGGTTTCAGATTATATTTTTTAGCCGACGCCGAGATTACTTTATAAAGCCCACGCGCCACGCATTCTCCGTGCGAAAGAGTAAAGCCGCTCTCCGCTTCGATTGCATGTCCTGCAGTATGACCGAGATTGAGAATTTTTCTGTCTTTAAGGTCGTATTCGTCCTTTTCGACGTACTTTTTCTTGACGAGCAGACATTTATAAATGAGTTCTTCGGTTATCTCGCCCGCAACTTCCGCTTCGGAAATTTTCGCCGATAAAAGAGCGTATTTCGCCACTTCGCCTTTGCCCGAACGAATATCTTTTTCGGGTAAACTTTTCAACGCGGAAAGCGACACGTAAACCGCGGCGGGCGCGTAAAATTCGCCGAGTACGTTCTTGCCTCCGCCGAAATCGACGGCCGTTTTACCTCCGACCGAAGCGTCAATCGCCGACAACAGAGTCGTAGGACAGTTGAGGTATTTTATTCCGCGCTTGTATAAAGAGGCGGCAAAGCCTACGAGGTCGGAAACCGCGCCCCCGCCGACTGCGATAAGCGCGTCGCCGCGAGTAAATTCGTTATCGCAAAGAAGTTTGCACAGCGCAAGTAAATTTTCGGCGGTTTTTACGTTTTCGCCCTCGCCGTAAGAGGTTTCGGTTATCTCGTATCCTTTAAGGGCTTCTCTTACTTCCTCCACGCACGCGGCGGCGTTTTTATCGTATACGAGGCATATTTTTTTACCTGTGAGATTTTTTGTTATAAATCCGCGTAATACCTTATAATCGCTCTCTATAACGACTTTCGTTACGACGCGGTCGGATTTTATCGTCAACTTTTTCATTTTACGATTCTCCTGATTTTTTCGGATTTTTTAACTATTTCGGCAAACGTTTCGGGTTGAATCGCCTGCGCGCCGTCGCAAAGCGCGTCCTGCGGCTTACAATGCGTTTCCACCTCGACGCCGTCCGCCCCGATCGCCGCCGAAGCGAGAGATAAAGGCTCCACGAGTTCGGCTCTTCCAGAAGCGTGACTCGGGTCTATTATTACGGGGAACCGCGTCAACTCTTTAAGCCTTAAAGCCCCGCCAAGGTCGAGCGTAAACCGATTGGCCGATTCGAAAGTTCTTATTCCCCTTTCGCACAAAACGACTCTCTCGTTTCCGGCGTCGGTTATATACTCGGCGGATAAAAGCAATTCATCTAAAGTATTGCAAAAACCGCGCTTTAACAAAACGGGTTTGTTCGTTTTACCGACCTCTTTCAAAAGAGAAAAGTTCTGCATGTTTTTCGCGCCGATCTGCAACATATCCACGTCCGCAAACAGGTCTAAATCCCGCGGGTCGACTATTTCGCTGACCGTAGGAATCCCCACCGCCTTTGCCACTTTAACGAGAATTTTAAGTCCTTCGGCGCCGAGCCCCTGGAAATCCCTGGGCGAAGTACGCGGTTTGTACGCTCCGCCGCGCAAAATCGTCGCGCCCGCCTTTTTTACCGCGGAAGCGACGGAAAAAAGCGAATCTTCGCTTTCTACGGCGCACGGGCCGGCAATATAGGCAAAATACCCTCCGCCGATTTTAGCGTCGCCGACGTTTATAATAAGTTTTTCGTCGATATTCGATTTCATACGTTACCAGAAAAAAACAGAATTTATAGTAAAATACGCAAAAATGCGTTTATTCGAGAATATTTTATCACAAACGAATAGTATTTACAAGGAAAATGAAAGAAAACGGTTGCTTTTTTCGATAAAAAGTTATATACTATGCCAGACAAGAATAATACGAACCTTGCCAAAACGCGAGAACAATGAGGATAAAATAGAAGAAGATTTCGTTCCGCAGCCGTTGAATCCGAAAACAATCCCCGCCGATATACAAAAAAGTATCAAATCGGACTATATTTACTATAACGAAAAACTCGATAATAAAACAAAGGATTCAGAGGTTAAAATTAAATATTATTACGGGAAATATAACGACTCTTATATCGTTATTTTGAAGGGACCTTTTGGCTATTTTGCGGTAGAAAACGAGTTTTCCGTAAACGGGTACAATTATAGTTATACACAATCGGAATTTATGGTCTGGAGGAAATAACCTATGAAGAAAACAAAAGAAAAACCGTTATTCGTACCATGCCAGACAAGAATAATACGAACCTTGCCAAAACGCTGCTATTTCCGTGTTTTTTGGCAAATTCGCGTTTGAAGTACGTATAGTATAAGCCGCGAGCAGAACGCAGTATTAGTCAAAAAT
>FR898384.1 GCA_000437515.1 Acidiphilium sp. CAG:727
CGTCGGGTTCGGTACTGTCGTACACGAGGTAAAGCGGATCTTCCACGGATTCCGTAGCGCCCTTCATTTTGCTTCTGAAGAGCATCGTTTTTATTATTTCGTATTTATCGTTATAATAAGTCGCTTTGTATTCGTGGTCGGCAGACTTTTCAAAAGACATATAATACGTGCCTGCGGGATCGTCGAACCAACTTTCAACCTCCGAACCGCTTTCTTTCGACGCTTTACCGATTTTAACCGCGCCGTATTTGTTGACGTACGCCACGTAACTGCCCGTAACCTTAACGTCGCCGTATTTTGTGCCGCCCTGCTCTACGCCTACCGTCTTTACCATAACGGGAAGAAGATACTTCGTTCCGTCTATGTTGTAAGGTAATTCGGTTACGATGAAGTAAAGGTTATTGAGCGTCGAACCGTCCCAATTGAGAAGTTCGGGGTGCCATATATGAACGACTTTCTGATTTGCGTAAAGCGGTTTATTATGCAAACCCGCAGTCAGATCGTACGTTTTTTCGTCGATGAATTCGTACATCATCGGATAACTTTCGCCGCAGTTCGCGCCGTAAGTCGGCTTGCCGAAATTCCAGTAATCGACGCTTAAAATAAACGCCTGATTTTTATCGGTAACGTTTACGATTCCGCCCGAAGTAAATTCGAATTTGGTGGTAAGTTCGCCGTTTTTATCGTACCAGTAAGCGGGGGCCATATCCGATTGGGCAACCTCGATATAGTCTTTATAAGCCGCAAGCGATGAAGCGTAAGACTTGGCAGCCCCGTCGGGAACGTACATTCTCATATCGTCGATTACCATTTCGTATTCGGTACTGCCGGTGGTAGGATTCGTCGAAGATTTAAGAGAATTGCAGAACGCCTGATTGCCTACGATCGGAGCGTCTTCGCCCGCGAATTTGATTTGCGAAAGCGAACTGCAATACGCGAACGCTCTCGTTCCGATACTTCTTACGTTAGCCCCTATATCGAGCGTCAGTACCGAAGCGTTGGAGAAAAACGCGTACTCTCCGATTTCGGTTACGGAATCGGGCAACGAAAGCGAAGTATGAGTCGCGCAGTAATAGAACGCGTTCATTCCCAGCGTTTTAAGTTTGTTGCCGAATTTAACGTCTTTTATCGCGTAACAGAAGTTGAAAGCAGAGTCCTTTATCGTCTGTACGTTCGTAAGTTCGGGGATGTCCGTAAGATTCGTAAACGGATACGGACTTTCGTAAAGTTTCGCAACGTAAGTGTCTTTATACTCTTCGCCGTAGGGATATATTTCCTTAGCCGCGTTTTCGTAATCGCCGGTATACGCCGCAAAGGCGTATTTACCGATTTCCGTAACGGAAGACAACCAGTCGAAACAAACCGAAACTTTTATATCCGATTGTTTACCGAGAGCCGGGCAGTACGCAAAAGCGTAATCGCCGATTTTATTAAGCGCAGCCGGGTTTTCGAGAATTACGTTTTCAAGCGAGTACGCCTTATAGAACGCGCCCTCGGCGAATTCTCTTACCGTATCGTTGATAATTACGGTTTTAAGCGTTCTCGGAACGAAAAGGTTTTCAAAGTGCATATCGCCCATGTAAAGGTTGCTATTGTTCATTACGTACGCCGCGAACGAGAATTCGTTTTCGGCGTATCCGGACGCGCCGAAGATATAAGCGAAGAACCTGTTGGAAGTTCTCGTTCCTCCTACGAAAGGCACCGTCACGGTTTCAAGTTTTTCGCAACCAGCGAACGCGCCCTTACCTATCGACGTGTAAGTAGCGGGAACCGTTACCGAAGTAAGGGTTTTGTTATCTTTGAAGGCTTCTGCCGCGATCTTCGTCGCTCCGTAAGGAAGCGTGATTTCGGTCGCAGCGCCGTTATAAGCGGTTACCGTTCCGTTTTCGATAGTAAAATCTTCGACGTTTTTGATTTCGTAAACGGCGTAAAGCGTCACCGTTCCGTCTTTTTCGGCAAGATTGTAAACCTTGTTGCTTTCGGTACCTACGGCGTATTTAATATCGCCGCCGGCGGTTTC
>FR898385.1:0-1318 GCA_000437515.1 Acidiphilium sp. CAG:727
GGGAATGGTCAAAGCCGCTTATTCGTCCGGTAAACCCGCGCTCGGCGTAGGAGCCGGCAACACCCCCGCCATCATCGACGACACCGCCGACATCGTACTTGCGGTCAACTCGATAATTCACTCCAAGACGTTCGATAACGGTATGATCTGCGCGTCCGAACAATCGGTAATCGTTCACAAGAACGTCTACGACGCGGTTAAAACCGAATTTGCGGAAAGAGGATGCTATTTCCTCAACCCCGAAGAAACGGAAAAAGTTCGTAAAACGATTATTATAAACGGTGCTCTTAACGCCAAAATCGTCGGTCAGAAAGCGGTAAAAATCGCCGAACTCGCCGACGTAAAAGTTCCCGAAGGAACGAAGATTCTTATAGGCGAAGTCGAAAGCGTGGAACTTTCGGAAGAATTCGCCCACGAAAAACTTTCCCCCGTTCTCGCTATGTATAAGGCGGAAGACATTCAGGACGCCTTCTCTAAAGCCGAAAGACTTATCGCGGACGGCGGCTACGGTCATACCTCTTCGATTTACCTCAACGCGGTAACCGAAAGGGCTAAACTCGACGAATTCGCGGCTCGTATGAAGACCTGCCGTATTCTCGTAAACACTCCCTCTTCGCAAGGCGGCATAGGCGATTTGTATAACTTCAAACTCGCCCCCTCGCTTACGCTCGGTTGCGGCTCCTGGGGCGGCAACAGCGTTTCGGAAAACGTCGGCGTAAAACACTTAATCAATATCAAAACCGTTGCAGAAAGGAGAGAAAACATGCTTTGGTTCCGCGCGCCGGAAAAGGTATATATAAAGAAAGGCTGCTTACCCGTCGCTCTCGACGAATTGAAGAACGTAATGGGCAAGAAACGCGCGTTTATCGTAACGGATTCGTTCCTTTACAATAACGGATACACTAAACCCATCGAAGACAAACTCGATCAGATGGGAATCGTTCACGAGACGTTCTTCGACGTCGCGCCCGACCCGACGCTTGCATGCGCGCAAGCAGGCGCAGAACTTATGCGTTCGTTCAAACCCGACACGATTATCGCGCTCGGCGGCGGTTCGGCTATGGACGCGGGTAAAATCATGTGGGTTATGTACGAACCCCCCGACGTAGACTTCATGGATATGGCGATGAGATTCATCGATATTCGTAAGAGAGTTTACACCTTCCCGAAGATGGGCGAAAAAGCCTACTTCATCGCTATCCCGACTTCTGCCGGTACCGGTTCGGAAGTTACCCCGTTCGCGGTTATCACCGATCAGGACAGCGGTATCAAGTATCCCCTTGCCGACTATCAATTGTTGCCCAATATGGCGATTATC
>FR898385.1:1368-11425 GCA_000437515.1 Acidiphilium sp. CAG:727
GAGGTCTGACGGCAGCGTCCGGTATCGACGCCGTTTCGCACGCGTTGGAAGCATACGCTTCGGTTATGGCTACCGATTATACCGACGGTCTTGCAAAACAGGCTTTGCAGACTATATTCAAATATTTGCCGAGAGCGTACGACAACGGTCAGACAGACGTAGAGGCCCGCGAAAAGATGGCTAACGCCGCGACTATGGCGGGTATGGCTTTCGCAAACGCCTTCCTCGGCGTATGCCACTCTATGGCGCATAAACTCGGCGCGTTCCACCACATTCCGCACGGCGTTGCAAACGCTCTGATGCTCGAAGAAGTTCTTCGCTTCAACGCGGCGGAATCGCCCGTCAAGATGGGTACGTTCTCGCAATACGACCACCCGCATACTCTGGCAAGATATGCAGAAATCGCGGACTGCCTCGGACTCGGCGGCAAGAACGACGCGGAAAAACTTGAAAACCTCATCAAAGCCGTAAACGATCTCAAAGCGAGAGTAGGAATCAAACCGACCATCAAGGATTACGTTCCCGACGAAGCCGACTTCCTCAACCGCCTCGACGCGATGACCGAACAGGCGTTCGACGATCAATGCACGGGCGCAAACCCGAGATATCCGCTCATGAGCGAAATCAAACAGATGTATCTCAACGCTTACTACGGCAAAAAACATTTCACCGAACCCGAAATGCCCAAAGCGGCGGATTTTACCGATTCGGACGACGTACACAACTTCAAACAAGCATATCGCCGCAGCAAAAGCGGAATGAAAAAAGCCTAACGGCGTAAGGAGGAATTAAAAAATGAATCTTGACAGAATTATTGCGGTAAGAAACCATAAAACCGTATACCGCGACGGTGATCTCTGCCTTAAAGTATTCGACTCGTCTTTTTCGAAGGCGCAGGTGCTTAACGAGGCTCTTAATCACGCGCTCGTCGAAGAAACGGGACTCAACGTGCCGAAAATTCACGAAGTTACCGTTATCGACGGTAAATGGGCGATTATAACGGACTACGTCAAAGGGAAAACTCTCGCTCAACTCATGAGCGAGCATCCCGAAAAGAAAGACGAATATCTCGAATTTTTCGTCGATCTTCAATTACAGGTTCAGTCGAAAACCTGCCCTCTTTTGACCAAGTTAAAAGACAAAATGAATCGTAAGATTGCGCAGACCGATCTCGACGCGACCGTTCGTTACGAACTCCACACCCGCCTTGACGCCATGCCCAAGCACAACAAACTTTGCCACGGCGACTTCAACCCGTCGAATATCATCATTGCCGAAGACGGCACCCCGTATATTCTCGACTGGTCGCACGCCACGCAAGGCAACGCTTCGGCGGACGCGGCGAGGACTTACCTGCTCTTCTGGCTCGGCGGCGACATCGACGGCGCCGAAAAATATCTCAGCCTCTTCTGCGCGAAGAGTCACACCGCCAAACAATACGTTCAGAAATGGATGCCTATCGTTGCGGCTTCGCAGACCGTAAAGGGCAACGAGAAAGAACGCGAATTCCTGCTTACGTGGGTAAACGTCGTCGATTACGAATAAGATAAGGAGAAAAAAAGATGAAAGTTACTGTTTGTATAGGTTCTTCGTGCCATATCAAAGGCTCGCGCAAAGTAGTGGAAGGACTGCAATATTACATCAACGAAGCGAATTTGGGCGATAAAGTCGAACTCGGCGGAACGTTCTGCATGGGTAAATGCCAACTCGGCGTATGCGTAACGGTAGACGATAAGTTTTATTCCGTTTCGCCCGAAACGGTTAAAGATTTCTTCGAGACCGAAATTAAAGCAAAGGTTGAATAATGATAATCGTCGAAGTATGCGTAGGCAGTTCCTGCCACATTAAAGGCGCGCCCAGAATAGTCGAAATGATGCAGGAAAGAATACGAAATAATCATCTCGAAGACGATATAGTGCTTGTCGGAGCGTTCTGCTCCGGCAGGTGCAATCGCGTGGGCGTAACCGTTACCGTGGACGGAAGCGTATACGTAGGCGTAACCCCCGAGGGTTTAGGCGAATTCTGGGAAAATTCGATTATGCCCGCCCTCAGCAAGTCAAAGGAGAACGAATCGTGTCCGAATGCCTGACGCTTAAAAAATCCAACTGCAAAAACTGTTATAAGTGTATTCGCCATTGCCCCGTCAAGTCGATTCGCTTTTCGGGAAATCAGGCGCATATTATCGGCAACGAGTGCATACTCTGCGGACAATGTTTCGTTGTTTGTCCGCAAAACGCCAAACAGATAGTGGACGAAACCGAAAAAGTTAAAGTTCTGATACAGTCGGGCGCGCCCGTTTACGCGAGCATCGCTCCGTCTTTTATCGCGAATTATCACGGAATAGGTATCAACGGGATAAGAAAGGCACTTATTAAACTCGGCTTCGCGGGCGCGGAAGAAACCGCGCTCGGAGCAACCGTAGTGAAAACCGAATACGAAAAAATGCTTGCCGACGGCACGAAGGACGTACTTATCTCGTCCTGCTGCCACTCGGTAAATTTGCTTATTCAGAAGTATTACCCCTCTCTCCTGCCCTATCTTGCCGACGTTATGTCGCCCATGCAGGCGCATTGCTCGGATATTAAAAAAAGATTTCCCGACGCTAAAACGGTATTTATAGGTCCGTGCGTTTCCAAAAAGGACGAAGCCGAACATTACGAAGGCATCGTAGACGCCGTTCTGACGTTCGAAGAACTGACCGAATGGCTGAAAGCCGAACGTATCGATCTCGAAGCCGATTTGGACGTCGACGACGAGAGTCGCGCCCGCTTTTTCCCGACGACGGGCGGCATACTTAAAACCATGGCGAACAGAACGCCCGATTATACGTATATGGCGATAGACGGCGTAGACAATTGTATCGCGGCGCTGAAAGAGATCGAACAAGGCAACGTTCATAAATGCTTTATAGAGATGTCGGCTTGCGCCGGCAGTTGCGTCGGCGGTCCGGTTATGGAAAAATATCACCGTTCTCCGATTATCGATTATCAGTCGGTCGCGGACTACGCGGGTAAAAAGGACTTCAAGGTTGCCCAACCGGATTCTCTCGATCTGAAAAAACACTTCGAACCGATCGAACGAAGATACGGCGCGCCGTCCGAAAGCGAAATTCAGGATATACTTAAAAAGATGGGCAAAAATCGCCCCGAAGACGAACTCAACTGCGGTTCGTGCGGATACGATACGTGCAGAGAAAAGGCTATCGCGATTTATCACGGAAAAGCCGAAATATCAATGTGTCTGCCCTATCTTAAAGACAAAGCCGAGAGTTTTTCGGACTGCATAGTTTCGAATACTCCGAACGCCTTGATAGTAATAAACGACGCATTGGAAGTACAACAAATCAACCCTGCCGCCCGCAAGATACTCAATATAAGATATTCTTCGGACGTTTTAGGCGATCAGGTCGTGAGAATTCTCGATCCGAAACCTTTCTTACAGGTACTCGAAAGCAAACGCGCCGTCAGAAATCGCAGAACGTACCTCGCCGAATACGACAAATTCGTCGAACAGACTATTATCTACGATCCTAACTATCACATGCTTTTGTGTATTATGAGGGATATTACCGAACAGGAAACCGAACGCGAAAAGCGTGAGAAATTACGCAATCAAACGGTTGAAACGGCGGACAACGTAGTAGACAAACAGATGCGAATCGTTCAGGAAATCGCTTCCCTGCTCGGCGAAACCGCCGCGGAAACGAAGATTGCTCTGACGAAGTTGAAGGAGAGCATTTCCGATGAATAACCTCTGCGCCGACATCGGTTACAAGAGCATAAACCACGACGGCGAGCAATTGTGCGGAGATCACATAGACGTCGTCGAATCGGGCGAAGATTCGACCGTAATAGTATTAGCCGACGGACTCGGCAGCGGAGTTAAAGCGAGTATTCTGTCAACGCTTACAAGCAAAATAATTTCGACGATGATGTCGGAAGGTTTATCCATTACGGACTGCGTCGAAACGATAGCCAAAACCCTCCCTATTTGTTCGGTAAGAGGCGTGGCGTATTCTACGTTTACAATAATGCACCTCGTCGAAAACCGCGAAATGGAATTGATACAATACGACAATCCGTTGACCATTTTAATCCGCGACGGGGAAAATTATCTTTACCCCATGACCGAAATGAATATCGACGGCAAAAAGATTTATCATTCTATGATAAAATTGCAGGAAGGCGACGTTTTCGTTACGATGAGCGACGGCTGCCCGCACGCCGGAATCGGTCTTGCCTATAATTTCGGCTGGAAACGCGACGAAATAATTCAGTATATGAAAACCGTCGTAGCGGGCGAATACGCGGCAAAGACGATGGCTACGATACTTCTCGAAGAAGTAGACAGACTATACGATCACCACCCCGGCGACGACGCAACGGCGTGCGTAGTAAAAATACGTAAGCGCGAACCGATGAACATTTTGTTCGGACCTCCGCGCGATCGCGACGACGCGAACCGTATGATGGCTTTATTCTTTGCCAAAGAAGGCAAGCACATAGTCTGCGGCGGAACCACCTCTTCGATTGCCGCTCAATACCTCGGTAAAAAGGTCGAAGTAGACATCAACTTCACCCCGTCGGATATGCCGCCTATCGCTAAAATAGAAGGCGTGGATCTCGTTACCGAGGGCGTCATTACCATGAACCGCGTCGTTGAATACGCTCACGACGTATTAGGCGAAAACAAACTATACGAAAAATGGAATTTCGGTCACGACGGAGCCTCGCGGATCTGTCAACTGCTTTTCGAAGAGGCGACAGACATAAACTTTTTCGTCGGAAGAGCAATTAACCCCGCCCACCAGAACCCCGACCTGCCGATTAATTTCAACATCAAAATGAATATAGTCGAAGAATTATCCGCGTGCCTTAAAAAAATGGGCAAACGAATAAAAGTGAGTTATTTCTGATTTTATTATGAGAAAATTCGATACCAAAGTTCAACACTTAAAATACAAAGTATTGCGTGAAGTCGCAAAACAGGCATGGGCAGACACCCTTCAGGACAATCTGCTCGATATTCCGAAAATTATCGTTCCCGGTAAAATACCGACGATGCGTTGCTGCGTTTACAAAGAGCGCGCGATTTTAGCCGAAAGAGTCAAACTCGCCATGGGCGGTAACAAGCAAAACCCGAACGTTATAGAAGTTCTCGACATCGCCTGCGACGAATGTCCTATGGGCGGTTACGAAGTTACCAACGCGTGCAGAGGCTGCCTCGCGCACCGCTGCGAAGACGTTTGCAAATTCGGAGCGATTACTTTCGACGAAAATCACGTGGCGCATATCGACAAAACCAAATGTAAAGAATGCGGCGCGTGTTCGAGGGTATGCCCGTACAGCGCGATACACAACTACAGACGCCCCTGCGAAACGGCTTGCAAAGTCAAAGCAATTTATATGGGCGACGAAAAACAAGCATGCATAGACAACGGCAAATGTATCTCCTGCGGCGCGTGCGTATACGCCTGCCCGTTCGGCGCAATCAACGATAAGTCGTTTATTCTGAACGTTATCGATATGCTTAAAGGCAGTAACGGTAACCGTGATTACAAAATTTACGCGATCGTCGCTCCGTCAATATCGAGTCAGTTCACGTACGCCAAACTCGGACAGGTTATTACGGGGCTGAGAAAACTCGGCTTCCACACCGTAATCGAAGCCGCTCTCGGAGCGGATATGGTCGCTCAGGCGGAATCGAAAGAACTCGTAGAGAAAGGATTTCTGACGAGTTCGTGCTGCCCCGCTTTCGTAGATTATATCAACAAGAACTTCCCCGAGTTAAAACAATTCGTTTCACACAACCTTTCGCCCATGGCGACTATTGCGAAATATATCAAGAGCAAAGAGGCAAACTGCAAAACGGTCTTTATCGGACCTTGCACGGCGAAGAAAATGGAGGTTCAGAAAGAATCGGTAAAACCTTACGTAGACGCGGTTTTAACCTTTGAAGAATTGCAGGCGTTGTTCGACAGCAAGGAAATCGATATAACGACTCTCGAAGAAGGCGTACTCGACAACGCGTCTTACTTCGGAAGAATTTTCGCGCGATGCGGCGGTCTTGCCGACGCCGTTGCGGAAGGCATAAAGGAACAAAACCTCGAATTCGCACTTAAACCCTGCTCTTGCGACGGTATAGAACAATGCAAGATCGCGCTTTTGCAGAAGCGAGCAGGCAAACTGCAGGCAAACTTTATCGAAGGTATGGCTTGCGTCGGCGGCTGCATAGGCGGCGCGGGCTGTCTTACCCACGGCGAGAAAAACAAAGCCGAAGTAGATAAATACGGCAGAGAAGCATTGGAAAAAACCATTGCCGACGCCGTTTCGGTATTAAAATAATCGTTTTATAGACTTAACACCCTACTATAATGCCCCTGCGAGAGCGTAAATACGCTCCCGCAGGGTGTTTTTATGCGGAAATTTTAATATACGCACCCCGCAACAAACCACCCTTCCGAAAATATGCTCTCGCGTTGAAGCGGGAGAGGGGCGACCTGCCTATGGGGCTTCGGCTTCGCCTCTAAATGACGGTATATTTTTGTTGCGTACGTGGAATTCTGTGGTATAATTAACGCGAAAGAGGTCGATAATAACGCGCGTTATGAGAGTATTGATTGACGGCGTGTGCGATTTTTTGGGGTTAATAAATCTTTCGGAGTATATCGCAGTAATAATTCCTATTTCGGAATGTGCGGTATTTACTCTTATCCTTTTACTCGGTGTATTCGTAAAAAAAGTACGGCTGCTCGATAAATCGGCGCTGTCGTTAAGCGCGATCGCATCGGTTTCTTTGCTTGCGGCGAAATCCGTTTTATCGGAAATAGCAGACCGTAAGTTGATTTCGGCGGGCGCGTTTTTCATCGGTATCGCGTTCTTGCTGCTCGCCGTTTTAACCGTTCAGAATCGATTGTCGTTAAAAAGCGTTAAACGAAAAGGTCGCCGCCCAGATTACCTGGGCAACGACTTAAAACCGTCGCTTACGCAAAAGGCCTTTGAAAGCGTGCGCAAACGCCGCCCCGACGAACTCAACGCAACCAAAGGTTTCAACTCCGAAAACGAGCCGTACGCCGTAAACTATTCCGAAATATTGTCTTTTATACGCAAAATCGAGCAAAAATCGCCGAATTTGAAGGACGATAAGGCTCTTGACGAATTAAAAGCCGACGTAAAGAAATTTTCAAACGGGAATTTAAGCGACGCGGAGCGAAAAGGTTTTTCGGATAAATTGTCGGGGCTTATAAAGATAATGGCAAAATACGACGTTTTATAGTCGTTTTTCAAATAAACTAAGAAGCAAAAATACGGATAAGCAAACTATGGAATTTTTAACGCAAAAGACTAACGAACTTATAAATTCGGGTAAAGAAATCAAAAACTCCGCCGACGAAAAAGTTTCGTCGGCGGAGTTCGCTTATTATTAAGTTCGTCTGATTTTTTTGACAACCGCGCGGATAATCGCAATTAAAACGCAGACTTCGCTTGCCACGCAAAGCACGATAAATACTACGTTCCAGTCGCTTAAATCGGCGATCAGCCCCAGACCGTAATCGCTCAAAGCCGAGCCGATATAACAAAATCCGTTTAATACGCCCGCCGCCATACCCGAATTCAGTTCGGCTTTATGATAGAGCGGGAACATACTCGTAACTGCGTTGTTTATTGCGGAAGTCGAAAGCGATACGAGCGACAGACACAATATCATGACCGCCGCGCTGAGATTCGCGAACAACATGACCGCGCCCATCAGAATACCTATGAACGCAAAGGCAAGCGCGCACAAATTGACCGTATCCGGAAATTTTTTATTAAGTCTTACCGCAACCGCAGTGCCGAAAAGCGCAAGCATAGGCAAAAACAAAGTGAGCAATATGCTTAAATAACTCGGCATTTCGTAAGTATCTTCCAGTATTTTGGGAATCCAGGTAGTCAACCCGTCTTTCACGAGGTTCGTAACGACGGCGAAAAAAGCAAGAATGACAAGCGATACCATCAACGGATTGGCAATTTTCTTCTTTTCGGTCGGGGCTTTCATCGCCTGCGGATCGATAAGCGTCTTTTCTTCTTTATTCTCTTTGCCTTTACCGACGAGTTTAGGATAGGCAAAGTTCCACACGAGCGCAAGTACCGGCAAACAGATTATAGCCGTTAAAAATGCGTATTTATAACTTACGTCGGTGCCTACCCCTGCGTTAAAAGCGGCTGATATGCCGTAAGTGATGAAGGTTCCTACGGCGACGGAAGTACCCATTACTACTACCGCGCGCGGACAATAATCGTCCGAAAGAGTTTCGGACAAAAGGCGTACGAGAGTCGGCCAGAGTACCGAAAGCGTCGCTCCGTTTATAAACCACACGTATTTGAGTACGGCAAATTCGTTACAAAACGCCATTACGGCGTTACAACAAGCCGAGATTAAAAGCGATCCGAAAACGACGAACCGCATATTGTATTTTTTGCACAACAGCCCGTTGACGACCTGCCCTGCGCCGTAGGCTATAAAAAAACACGTTCCTACAAGCCCCGCGGTCGCTTTGTCTATCGCAAAATAAGACATTATGATCGACTTGTTCGCATTATAGCAATATTTGCCGAGATAACTCGCGGTGTATATCGCCCAGCAAAGCGCGACCAAAAGCCATTGACGTCTGTCGGCGGGGTTTTTTATATTTTTATTCGTCATTTATTACTTTCTTCCGAAAAACGCCTTTCTGTAATCTTCCGCCGTCTTTTCTATCTTCGCCATTGCTTTGGCGTCGGTCTTTTTGATTACGTCTTCTATCTTACCAGCCACTCCCTTTCTTAAAGATTGAATTTCCGGTTCGAAATTATCTGTTAAAAACCTTGCGTAGCGAACGAGTCTGAACGGCCCGTAGACGCGGTATTCGTTGCCGACTTTTTCGACGGCGACCGAATTGAAATTCATTACCGCTTCTTTTACCTTGCTTACGTCTTCGGCGAAAGCGTAAGTAAAGAATTTATCGAAGAGTTCGGAAACCACGTTATGGCAGTCCGACGCGCCGACTATCGGAATTTTTACGCCTTCGGCGCGGAGTTCGTTATACATGGCGGTCTGCAAGTTTACGCCGTTGCCCGTTTTATCGTCGTCGTCAACGACTTCGAACGCATCGAAAATCCCGTTTTTAAGCAAAAATTCGAGCATGGGGGTCTGCATATTGTATTCGCCGTACGCATCCCAGTAAGGATGGCACAAAACGCTTACGCCGCCGAATTCTCTGATTTTATTCGAAACCCAATAGCGGAACGCAAACTCCTTTTCGTCTATATCGTCGGGCAGATTATATTGTTTTTTGAGTTCTTCGGCTTTAGAGGTAACTTCGGCGAAAACCCCGTCCGGGTCGGCGTTGATTATCTCGTTTACACTCGCGTTTGCGCCGAAATTGATTATATGGAAGAAACCCATTCCGCGGTTATGCACTTCTTCGCCGGGGTACGCTTTGAAGAACGTTGCGACTTTATCCATTTTTTTCGCGATTTCCGCCGAACCTTTATATTTGTGGTGGTCGGTTATCGCGATATAGTCGTAACCCCTTTCGTAATACGCCGCAACGACTTCGGCAGGAGTGAAAAGTCCGTCAGATTCCGTTGAATGCATGTGCGTATCGCCCTTATAGGGGTTGAGTTTATACAGATCTTCTCCAAGCGAATAAATTTCGAACGTAAGTTTTCTCGCGCCCGTATCTACGTACACTCTGTGCCTTTGTTCGCCCTTAGGGGTAAACTTGAATTCGGTTTTGCCGCCTTTTACGGCTACGTCGCTGAGAGCGTACCTCTTATCTTCGTCGATAAAATATTTGTCGCAATGCGGAAGATTGTAAAGTTCCATAGACTGCACGGCGACTTTGACTTTCCTTTTACCTCTAAGGTCGTCGCCGCTTATAACGAGCGCGCTTTCTTTATCGGACGGAATCACTCTCGGAAACAACTGTAACATAGTCGGTATATCCTCGTTTATTTTTTCTATATAATAGCACGAACCGCGTTAAAAATCAACGAGATTCGTTATATTATGCCAGACAAGAATAATACGAACC
>FR898386.1 GCA_000437515.1 Acidiphilium sp. CAG:727
AAGTAACGCTGTCGGGGATTGTTATACTCGTAAGGCTGTTGCGTTTATAGAATGCACCTTTACTTAACCTCGTTAGAACACCCTATTCAATTACCACTTAAACAATATTCGCATTCATTTTTTATTGCCTTTCGTGGTGGCGGTTGTAGCATAAGTCAGCGAGAAAATCAACTGCACGGAAAAATACTACTTAAACATTTAATATTGATAACAGAGTCAGACTCGATAAAGAGTTTGGCTCTTTTTTATTTTACGATAGTATTTTTCGCTCAAATCCTTTGGCGGTTGATTTTCTCCATCGCAACCGAATTTTCATTTTTAATACGTTTCGACTTATGCTCCTTTGCCCCTGCCGAAAGGCAGAAAATAAAAAATGGAGGTAAATCCAAAATGAAAAAAGTAGTTTATTCCATAAGAAAAGTCAGAGATAACTCGGACTACAAGATTTCCGGTCTCGGATTTCTTAACGATGAAGGCACATTGTTCTGCAAATGCACTTCACAAAACGGTAAACGTTATACGCGAGCGTTTGATGACGTCGGAAAACACTGCCACAAAATTTTCGGCAAAGAAAACGAATACAGCGGTTACGTGACAATATATTACGACTACGACGGACGAGATATCGAAGTCGAATATTCGGTTTGGTACAAAGCGGTATAAGGAGGATTTGAAAATGATTAACCTTAACGAAATTGCATTTATCGACACAGAGGGGTTCGATTACAATGACGGCGAATGTCTTGTAAGATTTGACACCGTTATGTACTGCCCCGACAAGAAACTTATCACTTTTGCCGTTACGAAACAAGGACGCATAAGCGTTCTGGATTATCAAGTGTTTGAAGACGAACGCGGTCATTACATCGAATACGGTAACACCTATGAAAAAATTTATATCGACGAAACGGAGGCTTGCAAATAATGAATAAACCTATTATCGACTTAGAAGAATTGCTTGACGAAGTGCAAGATATGATTGAAGAAAAAATCGCTATCGAAGGAGGCAACTAAAATGAATGGTAACATTAGCATAGTAATCGGATCTTGGGGTTCTTACAACGAATGTAATGAACGTGCCTTAGGCTCGAAATGGCTCGACCTTTCGGATTATTCCGATTGGGACGAAATCGTGGAAGAACTCAAAAAAGAAGGCTTTGAACTTGACGGCATCGACGAAGAATTGTTTATACAAGACATCGAAGGCATTGACGACGGTTCAATCAATTGGGATTACGTCAATCCGGAGGAATTATTCAATACTCTGAACGATTCAGGCGTTCTGGATGACGACGAAAAATATGAAGTTTTTTGCGCTTTTCTCGAAGTGCGTTGTTTCGATGATTTTGAAGAGAGAGTAAAATCCCGCGGTCACAGATGGAATGATGACATAGATCTGTGGCGAGGATATGACTGGGAAGATTACGGCAAAGAAATGCTCGAATGTTGCGGATACCAAATTCCCGACCACATTTTAGATTTTATCGACCTTGAACGCTACGGAAGATACTGCGGCGAAGAATATTTGCAAGAATACAGCGAAGGCTTAATTGAAATTCAATAATTAAAAGGAGTAAAAAACTATGAATATCACAATCGAAAACAAAAAAGCAAAAGCAATCGAACTTATGAAAAAGTTAGACATTTACAAGCCCTACATAAAAGGCTTTGAAAAAGACAATACCGTTTGTTTCTACGAAAACTTTGGCGGATTCTGGGCTTGGCAAGAGCCTGAACTTATGGATAAAATCAAGGCGTTTGAAGAAAAACACAACTGCCTTGTATATGCCGTTACGCACGAATACACCGAATTCGGAGAGTGCTACGACTTTCTCTACATATCCGATTACGAAGAAGAATGGGACGAAATGTTGTATAAGCAAGGCAATACGTACTACGCCTTTGCCTACGTCTGGAACGTTGATGATGACTTTTGTTCTGAATTCGGAACTATCGGTATCCGCTCTTTCGGCGGTGGAATTAAACGTGTTGCGTGAGGTGATATATGAAAATCTATCTTGTTTTATTTCAATATTCAGCAGAAGATTGCGACGGTGTGGATACGCAAGCCTTTTCCAGTTATGAAAAAGCCGTTGAACGCTTTCACGAAATCATAGAAGACGAAAAGAAGCCCGAAATAAGCTGGGCGGCTAACGCTTTTGAAAACGGCGAATTACAGCATAACTACGAATTGGATTGTAACGACACCTTTACCGACGGTAAAGAACACGAACTTTGGTGGAATCTGTTTTGCAAAATAGATTATTTGCACGATTTTATAGAATTACGCATCTTGGAGGTGGACTCGAATGAGTTATAAAGCAATGGCTCATATTCATTCGCTTAACGGCGAAATGGCTGAAATAACCGTACTCGAAGAAGTCGGCGATAACGATTGCATTGTGGACTATAAGGGCGTGAAATGTCACGCTCTTTTTAATTGGTTCGTTTGCGAATATTACGCCGACGACGTTTATAGGAGAATCGAAGAATGAGATTTATATTTTACACTTACAGCGATACAGGCATTATCACCATTGATTACGACGATGGTTACACGCAAAAGAAAAACCGTTACGTCGGATATTCACTTCGTGATGCGATAAAGAAAATCCGTCAAGACAACGGCTTGACCGGTAAGTACATTAAAGTAATCAAATTATATTGAGAGGTGCAAAAAAATGGCTACCATCAAAGACTTAGAAAAATACGTAAACTACGAATTTTCGTCGGGTTGTTACACCGGCGACGATTACAAATCTTTTCAGACGAAATACATCAACTATCTTCGTGCGGTTTGCAAAAATAATCATTGGCGACTTGTAAACGTCGGCAAAAACCATTATTGCTTTTCGGCTTTCATTAAAAGCGCGGAAAACAAATGCGTTTACATATCCATATCCGACGTTCGGTACTTTTCAAACGAATGGTATGACCACATACTTATTCGCACGGCAGAAAACGAAACGGATTATCGCGGCGGTTTTAACAATTACACAACGCTTTCAGACTTGGAAGGTACTGCCGCCGAACTTCTGAACGATTTACCCTTTTAAGGAGATAAAACTATGAAATTATCTAACGAAACGCTTTACCGTCTTTGTAACAAATATCAATGGTTTACGGGTGGTGACTGCCGTCAATACGAAAAATTATTCGAGCGCAACAAACGAGGTGCGAGCCTTGAAACGCTTGCAACGATTATCTGGCTTTGCTCGTCTGGCTACGAAGAAAAAGATATTTTAGAAATACTACAAAAGGAGTGTGAAAACGATGGTTAAATTAAATCTCACAGCCGCAAATAAGCAAGAAGAATTGATACTTGCATATTTACAAGAAAATGCAAGCGAAACGTTGGCAGACAAGATAAACAGCGGCACGCCGTTTGAAAAAGACGGTAAGTCGCTTATAAACAAAAAGACGCTTTCCGGCTTTATGAAATACGCTTGTGACGAAGCGAGAAAACTTGCAGAAAAAGGTGCTTATTCCGCTTGTGTTGACGACGCTACCGTTTACGGTTGGGCAATCCATTATTTTGAGGAAGAGTCGATCGAAGGAACGCTTTACACGATAGACGGAGCAGAATATAAACCCGTTGTAAAACAGAAAACTACGCAAAAATCGACCTATACGCCGACTTCTTCCGTTAAACCCAAACCGCAGAACTTGCAATTCTCTATCTTTGACAGACTCGACGAAACAGACGTTAAGGATACCGTAAACGACACTTCAACTGCCGAAAGCGTTACAAAAGACGACGATTCGGATATGACGACGGAAGAAGAAATGCAAGAGGCAATGCGAATCGTTGCCGAAGAAGAATCGCAAGAAGTAAAGCCTGCCACTGTCAAAGAACAACCGAAAGGCAATCAGACTTACCGAGATTATATGCTTTACCAAAGCGAACGTCCGACGGCTGTCGTAGCACTTCGTTTGGGCGACTTTTATGAGGTTTTCGGGGATAATGCGGTTATGCTCGGTAACGAACTCGAACTAACCATTACAAGCCGTGACGTAGGCTTGGAAAACCGCATACCGATGATTGGTTTTCCTTACCACGCAGCCGAAAATTACTTTGCTAAAATAGTTAAACGGCACGACCTGTATATCATCGAAAATCCCTACGATACGCAATTCATTCAGCGTGTAAATTATTCGGATAATCGACTTATAGACGAAGATACAGGCGAAATTCTCTGCGACGATTTAACCGAAGACGATATGCGAAAGTTCGACGGTGACGTTGAAGAACCTGCCAAACTTTTCAAGGATATGCCTACTGTTGACAACGAAATTATTGCAAAACTCAAAGCAATTTTAGGCGATACGTTTATTGTGAGGTGATACTAATGAAAATCGAAAAAATAAAGCCTATTCCGAAATACATAGTCGAGCGCATCAGGCGTTACGACAAAGAAAATTTGACATGTGCGCCCGGTCATACTCGCTTTTACTCTTATCTTACGAAAAACGACGGCGAACTTGTAAAAGTTACGGTTGCCGTTAGAAACCATTACAAACAGTGGCTGTATAAGCAAGTCGCCGTTCACGGACTTAACTCAAAAGAGTGCTTTGTAAAAGATATGGTATTTTACTATATCGCCGGTTATCAAGTCGGCTGGTACGAGCAAGGCTTGCAAAAATCCGAGCGTTGGTATGAAAGCACCGCTTGGGGCTGCTCCGACGATAAATATTTCGATCCGTTTGCGCCGATAGTAAATCGTGAGTATTTGGATAAATTTCCGGAATACAAGTATTCAGCCGTAAATCTATACTACGGTGTAGATATTTTGAAATACCTACGCTATTACAAGCAGTATCCGCAAATAGAATACCTGATGAAAGCGGGACTTGTCAATTATGCCTTTTCCACGCAAATCTTGAAAGAAGTCGGCAAAAACAAACGCTTTTGCAAATGGCTTATGAAGAACCGCGCCGAGATAATGCAAAACGACTATTACGTTGACGTAATTTTGAGAGCGTTCAGAACGAACAAACCCGTTGCAGATTTACAGGCGTATAAAAAATACCGTATGCAATTATCCAAAGAAGCCGAACTGAAAGAATTGCGAACTTTCTTCAAAAACGACCTTGAAAAATTCGTGCTGTATATCCGTAGTCAGAACACGAACCCATATTCGTATCGGGATTATCTTCGTGCGTGTAACTATCTCGGCTTGGACATGACGGAAAATAAGAACCGCTATCCACACGATTTCAAGCGTTGGCACGATATTCGTATCGATGAATACAACACCGCAAAAGCATTGAAAGACGAGCAGGAACGCAAAGCCCTTTACGATAAATTTGCCGTCGTTGCGAGCAAGTATTTAGGGCTTGAATACGATAAAAAGTCCGTCTATATAGCGATTATCGCACAAAAGCCGTCGGATCTAATACACGAAGGCGAACTACTTCATCATTGTGTCGGACGAATGGGTTACGACCAAAAATTTACTCGCGAAGAGTCGCTTATTTTCTTTATCCGCACCAAAGAACATCCCGAAGTTCCGTTCGTTACAGTTGAGTATTCGCCGGCGCAAAAGCGCATTTTACAGTGTTACGGAGACCACGATTCGAAGCCCACGGAGGAAGTAATAAACTTTGTCCACAAAAAATGGCTACCTTACGCAAACAGAAAGATTAAACAATTAGCGGCTTAACCGCAAAGGGCAACGTGACGTTGCACCCAATTAAAAACCAAAGGAGTTTTACATTATGAACAACAATTACTATCGCATTACCGCCTATCACCCCGAAAAAGATATTTCTATTATTATGGATTCTTTCGGGCTTTTTGAAAAGAAATGGCAATTTTCCGCCGACCTTATAAAGAAAGGTTTCAAAATTCTCGAAGTATCGGACGATTCACAATTTACCGAAGGCAATCTATCTCTTTTAGTAGAACCATCCGATAAATATATTCTTCGTGCCTACAAAACGGGGAAGCCGTCGATTGAAAACGGCAAGGTCGAGATAAACGGCAAGTTTTACGCACCAAATAACTAAATTTTCCTGCATATAAAAAGGGAGTTTTAACGCTCCCTTTTTATGACGAATTACACTCTTATAACCATTCCCATCAAGTACTCCGGTAAATGAACAATCGTCAACCCTATATTTTGAAGCATTATATTCATATATAGACGCGATAGGTATCCATTCAATATTATATAAGTCAATATCATTCACTAAATAATATTTTCCGCTTAAATTGTCGCTTATTCTCTTCAAATCTTCTGCTGTAGAAATCGGAATATAATCAGCATAATCTTCTCCTTTCTCCCACTGCCAGACAGTATATAACATGTAACTACTTTTTGTTCCTACTAAAAATAAGTCATTATCATATTTGAGGGTGATTTTATCAGTAATGACATTATCTATAGCGATACTTAATATCACCAATTTCACATTCCGTTGTTTTCGGTATTTCAACGCAATACAACATTACAATAATATCGTCTGTCACAGGTTCGTCTTCGCCAATCTCGTTTACCTCAAACAACGGATAAATCGTATTATCTTTTTTTAATATTTCGATAAACTCCATACCATCTGAAGATCGGCATGTCACCACAAATACCAACAAATTGTTTAATTCAAAATACGATTCTGTATAGTCAAAATTAAAGTTATATGCAGCATAACTCTTGTAATCAGAAAGTAGTTCTACTCTATCGTACCCAAAAGAACAATTGTCATTCTCATAGTCAATTTGTATACATTTTACCTCGTACCCCGAAGCTGTATAATTTTTATATGGATCAGTAGAATCATTCGTACAAGCTGAAATGGTGAATACACCACTTAATAATAGCAACATTGAGATTATCTTTTTTTCATAAAAACTATAGTTCTTTATTTTAGAATTATTCATAATGCCTCCACTTCCATATTAATAATTAGTTTTTTTCCCAAACTAATATGCTTGGCCCACTGAAATTAATTACTATATTTGAAATAACACACTTAAGCATTTCCGCAGGATAATCTGAATACGAATCACCTATTTGTACAACATAACAACCATTATACTCCCCATAATAACGAATGATCGAAATGTCTTCTACTGAAAATTCATTGCCATCGATTTCTTCTTTTTTAAGCAAATTCAAATACGAGGTTTTTATTGCAAGCTGTTCTTTTATTCCCAACTGATGCACCTCTAATCGAGAAGTAGATATTGTTTGAATGTTTGCAAGCGTCAACTTTCCATTTGTATACGCATCTTGCAAAGAATAAAAATACCCTTCACCGTCAATTTTATCAACCATATCCATTTCTTTCATAGTCTCCACGCAAATTATATCTATTTTGGTCATTTCGTTTGCAATATTAATCTTTATTGTGGCACATTCAACTATAGCGTTTAACTTACTATACCCTGCTCCACTATAAATGTTATTCGCAATCTTATCCTCCTCATATGAAATAACATCCATAATAGCAGAGCGTTTATAGTCTTCTAAAAGTTTTTTTTGATTATTATCGCTTTCAATATCTTGGGTGCAAGCTGAAAATATATTCAAAATAAATAATAAAGTAATTATTAATACTAACTTTTTTTTCATAAATCCTCCTTTTAAGTGCTATAAATATAAAGTGTAAAATCGTTGCGAATACACTTTGTCCCGTTTTGTTCCTTTTCTTCTTTTTAGTCTTTAATAAAAAAATGTAGACAGTCAATTTATTTTACAAATATAAAAACAGCACACAGAAATATAGGGGATACACAACACCCTACAAGTCCATGTGCCATATCATTTTTTGCCAAAAAATCTATATAGTTTTTACAGTATAGACCACTCGGCAAAATATAGCATATACCTTGTCGGGTTTGTGTTACTATCGGGACTTTTAACATTCCTACTCTATCTACTGCTCAATTGTATTATACTACAAACTTTCCAAAAAGTCAATAATTGCTGTGTCATTATTATAAGTTTTGCAATTTTAGTCGTATCATTTTTATTTATTTTTTCAAGCGACTTTCCATAACAATACACCGTCATTCATGTTTATACGGACAACAACATAAATCCTGTTCTGTTAATCTACTTATTTCTATAATATTTTTGATTGTATAGACCTCTATCGGAACATTGTAAAACATCAAAAAAAGTCAATTTGCAACCCTGGCGTGTGCTTGTCTTGATACGACGAAGCAAGAAAACTTGCAGAAAAAGGTGCTTCTTCCGCCTGTGTTGACGACGCTACCGTTTACGGCTGGGCAATCCATTACTTTGAAGAAGAAAGCATCGAAGGAACGCTTTACACCATAGACGGCGAAGAATATAAGCCCGTTGTAGCAAAACCGAAAACTACGCAAAAAGCAAGTGTTTCATTTAACAACCTCCATTTATTTGTTTTTTATAATATCAATAGGTTTTTTATTTGACAATGTTAAGAGTGGTATTAAACTTGAAATAGCTATTATCAGTCCTGCCAGCGATATTGTAAGG
>FR898387.1 GCA_000437515.1 Acidiphilium sp. CAG:727
GTCGTACACTTCGCCGTTTTCGACTATCGCCTTCTTGTTCCGTTTTTCGCCGAGCAGGTATTTTACGAAATCTTTCAACTGCCCGTTACTGAAATACGGCGGGATATAACCGACTATATCGTTCCACTTTCGTTTGAGCGGAGCAAGCCGAAAATTATAAATTCCGTCTATCGCGTACTCTTCGAAATTTCTGAGTCGCCTTATAATATATTTTTTATCTTCGTCGAGGTCGGCGGCAATCAAAGCCGCGCGAAGCAATTCCGTTTCAAACCCGTCAAGTCCGTCGAAGCGTACGTTTTTGCGGAAATACGCGTATTTATACCTTACCGCGATAACGTCCGCAATACGATCTTCGACCTCGCCTTTGAACAAATCGGCGTATTGCTTATTGATTTTAAGCGTCAGAGTGGAACGCTCGCCGTTAAGCGACACGCCCGCGCTCCCGTTAAAATCGCTTAAAAAGCCCGCCAGTCCGCGACCGACGTAACCTATATTTTCCGCTCCGTCGCCGCCTTCGCTTACTTTTATTTCCTTCATAGTCATAGTTTACGCCGTTTTATTGCTTTAATTTATTTTTGCAAAGGATATTTTTTTGCGAGTTTTGACGAACCGATAGAAAAACTTATAAATTTCGGCAAAAACCACGCTTGAAAACCCTATCGCGACAATTTTAAGCCATTCTCCCGCGCCGAGCGGAACTATTCTGAAAAACTCGCCCGCCACCTGCGTAAGCAATACCTGAAACGCGAAAGTAAGCGCGAATGTTACTACCATCAACTTATTTTTCATAACCGATTTAAGCAGACTGTCGCTGCCGATCGCTCTGCAATTGAACGCGTTGAAAAGTTGAAAAGTTACGAACAGGCAAAATATCGCCGTCAGTCGTTTTTCGTCGCCGACGCGCATAAAATCAAAAAGATATTCCGCTAAAATTACCGCCGAGGCGTATACGCCGTGCGCGATGATCTTGAACAGCATAGAGCGGCTTAACAAATTGTCCGTTCTTTTAACCGGTCGGCGTCCCATAGCCGAATCGTCGCCGCTTTCAAGCGCGAGCGTAAGCGCGGGCGGACCGTCCATTATAATATCTATCCACAGAAGTTGGACGGCGTTGAACGGGTTATTCAAGCCGAGAGCCAGACTCAACAAAACGACTATCATCGACGTAACGTTGACGGTCAACTGGAAAGTTATAAACCGCTGAAAATTGCGGTAAATATTTCTGCCGAACGAAACCGCCTTGACGATCGTCGGGAAAGAATCGTCCAAAAGCACCACGTCGCTCGCTTCTTTGGTGATTTCCGAACCCGACCCCATGGCTATACCTATGTCGGCGCGTTTGATTGCGGGCGCGTCGTTTACCCCGTCCCCCGTAACGGCAACCACTTCTCCGCCCGACTTTAACGCTTCTACGACTTTAAGTTTCGTCTTAGGCGAACTTCTCGCGATTACGGCAACCGTCTTTAATCTTGCGGATAAAGCCGCTTCGGAAAGTCCGTCGAGTTCGCCCGCCGAAACGACTTCACCCCCGCGCGATAAAAGCGAAAGTTCGTTCGCGACG
>FR898388.1 GCA_000437515.1 Acidiphilium sp. CAG:727
AATTTGCGTCCCGCCGTTTTTTATTTGCCTTACGGTTTTTTGCGGGCGTTTTGCCCGTATAAAAAAAGGACCACGGTTCATTATTCTTGTCTGGCATAGTGGACACATTGGTAAGATGTCCGAACAATTAACGTAATTATTATCCCGACTATCGTTATCGTCCGAATCGTCGGGATTTTTGCGTTCCGTAAAATTAAAATATATCTCGATTTTATCGTCATACGCATACGCAACCGCAGGTTGCAAAAATGGCAACGCAGAGTTGGTTGCAAAACGTTTTGATTTGTTTTATAATTGTTTTGAAGAAAAAAGGAGTTACAATAATGAGTATTTCCGAAAAAATTTATGCTTTAAGAACTAAAAGCGGCGTTACTCAAGAAGTGTTTGCAGAAAAACTTGCAGTTTCGCGACAATCCGTACAAAAATGGGAGTCGGGCGTAAGTTTGCCGACTATCGATAAACTTATTACCATGGCGACGATTTTCAACGTTTCCATGGATTATCTTTGCGACAGGGCAGACTCCGCAGTTTCCGACGGCAGGACCGATAAAGAATACGTCCCCGATTACGGAAAAATGCATTCGTGGGAGTCTTATGCGAAAAGTCTTGAAATCGAATACAGGCAACTCGTCGACGAGGGTAAAGACGTCGATAAATTAAAGGACGTATTTTCAGCGGTCGAAAAAATGCCGTCGAGCAAACGCAAAGACGAAATTGCCGACTTGCTTTTTAAAATAGTCGATTCTTTGCCGATAAAAGGCGATTACGGCTACGTCGAACCTAACGATTACAGCGAGATAAAAACGTTAAGCGACGGCTGCTTACCCAATGAAATTTCGGCTGAATCCGACGGTGAAATTTTGCTTGACAAAGTAAAGGGCGGCTGGTACGGCAGAATTTGCGGATGTTATCTCGGCAAGCCCGTAGAGTGCATTAAAATGCCGGATTTGAAAAAGGTTTTAACCCGTACGGGCAATTATCCTTTGCACGGATATATTGATCTTGAAGATATAGAAAAAATAGATTTGAGCGACGTGAGTTTTCCCATAAAACCGCGTTCTTATCCCAAAAATTTTAATAAAATGCCGTCTGACGACGACACTAACTATATGCTTATCGCTTACGAAGTTTTGAAGCGTTACGGCAGAGATTTCACTTCGTCGGACGTCGCCGAAGTATGGCTTTCCACGCAGACGAAGTATGCGTATTGTACAGCCGAAAGGGTTGCTTATATCAACCTTATCAACGGTTACGTTCCGCCGGAAAGCGGCGAATATAAAAACGCCTATCGCGAATGGATAGGCGCGCAGATTCGTTCCGATTTTTACGGATATATCAACCCCGGCGACCCCGAAACCGCGGCGGAGATGGCTTATCGCGACGCACGCGTTTCACACGTTAAAAACGGGGTTTACGGCTCTATGTGGGTTGCCGCGATGATAGCCGAGGCTTACGTTACCGATGACGTTAAGCGCATAATTCTTACGGGGCTTTCGCAAATTCCTTCAACTTCGAGATTGCATAAGGCAATTTCGGACGTAATCGAAAACTATGAAAAAGGCGTTTCGGCGGAGAGTTGCATAGCCGATATCAGAACACGCTGGAACGAGGAATCAAGCTACGACTGGTGCCATACGATTTCTAATGCCGAAATAGTTACCGCAGCGCTTTTATACGGCAACAAAGATTACGGCAAATCAATCTGTATGGCTGTCGGCGCGTGCTTCGATACAGATTGCAACGGCGCAACCGTAGGTTCCGTATTAGGTACGGCTATCGGTTATAACGCCATACCGTCATATTGGAAAGACAGAGTAAACGACACTCTTGAAAGTACGCTTGCCGGTTATAGCAGCGTATCGATCGGCGATATGGCCGAAAAGACGCTTGGTTTTATCAAAAAGAATTAACCGATGTAAAAGGAGGCTTGAAAGCCTCCTTCTTTTGGTAAAATAAAAACTATCCGAATACCGCTTTTTGAAACGGCAGTATTCGGATAGTTCTTTTTTGGTGGAAAGCCTGCCAAAATGGTCGAACCTGAATTAAAAGAAAAAGAGTGTTTTGCTCGTTTTATTTGTTTTTCTTCCTGTAAAATTTGCTCTTTATTGACTTTCAACCGTTCAGGGCTGTCGGTAAAATTATAGGTTATAACGATTTCGTCTTCATACTCCAAATCACCGTAATTCTTGATTTTCTTCTGCTTCAGAAAATCAGGCGTATATTCCTTGTGGTAGGTTATGATGCCGCTGTAAAAGGAATTGCGAAGCATTTTCGAAATGTACGATGCAAACCACCGCTCCTTTCCCAGCGCCGTCAGCCGTCCCGCTTTCTCAAGCTCGTACTGGATGGTTGTTACTCCCATTCCATTCAGGTACATAGCCGCCTGATTTCTTTTGAAAACCAAGCGTCTATGTACGCTATATTCAGTTCGACAAATTGGAATTTGTCAGTCCAAAATCAGGACGCCTGCGCAATCGGACATTTGCGTAAATGAAAGGTCTGGAAAATCTTTTCTCAGTTCCTCAACGACAAAGTAGATTTCATCATTATCCCATGTGTCTCCTGCCTTCAATTTACACTGCTCTAAATCCTTTCTTGTTTCAAAGGCAACATCGCCGATTATAATTTTACCGTTTTCTTTTAAGTAGTTACGCAAGTCTAAAAGGAAGTCGCTCTTCTGCGCATCCGTCAAATGATGCAGAGAGTATGTCGCAACAATATAATCATAACGAAAGTTACGCAATGGTTCGACAAGCCCTTTTGAAAAGTCCCCTTGATATAAATGCGCATTTGGCATTTTCTCAGATGCCAACGCAATCATTCTTGATGAAAAGTCCTGCCCATAAATGGAACAGCCTCGCTCGTATAGTTTTGCCGTTAATGTGCCTGTTCCGAATCCAATATCCAGCACAACGGCATTTTCAGCTCTCACTATGGTCTGAAAAATGAACCCAAGTACCTTTTTATAACCGGCAAAAGGGTATGTGTTTTCCTCATCGGAAATGCCGACAGTTTTGTCATAGCCATCAGCCCAAAGGTCGAACTCTATGTTGTTTAGCATACTTACTT
>FR898389.1 GCA_000437515.1 Acidiphilium sp. CAG:727
AAGGCATACTGTTGGAAAGTTTGCTCGAAGGTATGAACCAATATTACAGCGAGGAATTATCTCAGAAAACAAGACGTGGACAGAGAGAAACTCGAATAAAAGGACTGCATTGTGCAGGGAAACTCAATTACGGTTACTACACCGAAAAGAAAAAAGTCTTTATCCACAGCGAAGAAGGTCCTGTGGTAAAAGAAATCTTCGAGAGATACGCCGCCGGTGAACGCGGTAACGAAATTGCCATAAGTTTTGCCGAACGCGGTATCCTTTATCGCGGCAAGCCTTTCAGCGCCGCAAATATTTACGTTATTCTCCATAGTGAAAAATATACGGGAAGATATGAAATACATGGCGAAGTTTACGATAACATTTACCCGAAAATCATAGACAAGGAATTATTCGAGCGTTGTAAAGCAAAAATAGACGCTAACCGATACGGAAATCATATTCCGGACTATTCCTATCTGCTCCGAAAAAGAGTTTATTGCGGAGAATGCGGCACAAGAATGACCTCTTACAGCGGAACGTCGAAGTCCGGTAAAGTTTCCAAGTATTACAAATGTTGGAATGCGAGCGATAGAAAAAATTGTAATGCAAAGTTCATTAAAAAAGACTTACTCGAAAGCATTGTTCTTAAAGCCTTGCAAGAAACGTTGACGGGTAAAAACTTAACCGTAATCGTTGACGAGATATACAAACAGCATAATGCAAAACTGTTAGGCGATAATCCTGTTAAGACTATTGAAAAAGAGTTATTGCGGATAAACAAATCCCTAAACAACATTATGAACGCCATCGAACAAGGCATTATTACCGACACGACAAAAGACCGTTTGCAAGAACTTGAAACCACTCGCAAGGACTTACAAGAAAAACTCATTTTCGAGCGTATGCAAGAAAAAACAGTTTTGGATAAAAAAACTATTGAAAACTATCTGAAGAAAGCCGTCGAGCAAGAGCCTGAAATGATGATTGAATTGCTCGTCGAAAAAGTGTATGTGTACAGCGATGACCGTATCGAAATTATGCTACACTATGTAGATACACCCATTACCCCAAAACCAATTGAATACGATAAAGACGAGAGCCCTGAAGGTGAAAGCCTTCGGGGTTCTCTTATTTATACGACTAAAATCTTCGTCGATAACGATATCTTTAAGGGTATGAATAAAAAAATCCTCGAACCAACGTTCAAGGAAACTCAAAAAATGCCCGTTTTAATTGAAATTAGAGGATAAAACTATGCTTTTTACTACTAAAAAGTGTTCGTGCGAGGTTAAACAAACGCAGAATCTCTGATAGAAGTTACTTTTTTATTTTTATAGGTTGATTTTATAACGATATTTCGCTTACTTGTATTTAACCCTATAACCGAAAAAGTGCTGCCGTCATCCTGAAGTTCGACGTCATATTGATTCCAAACGGCGGTTAAAGTTAAATCTCCATAAGAGCCTTTGGGGATTTCGGTAATTTGAGCATCCGCATTTTGCCATTTTATAAAATCTGCATTGATATAATACGCGTCTTTAAGAGTTATAGTTTCGCTTTCTATTGTATAGCCGGTTGGGTTAGACGAGTTATTGTTGCCACCACCGCAATTATACGTTATTTTATAAACTATCAGGTCATACTTCGCCGTAAACGTAACGTCACCCGTAGAACCTTTTGCAATTTTACCGTCGTTACTCCAACAAATGAACTTATATCCGACTTTTGTCGGATTCTTCAAATTGACCTCGTCCTCTACGGTGTAAGTTGCGGGGTTAGATTCATTATTTTCGCCACCGACCAATTCATAAGAGATATTATACGTAATTACTTCCCAATTTGCGATGAACGTTTTATCGCCCGTTGAGCCGCCTGCGATTTTGCCGTCGTTACTCCAGTTAAGGAAGTTATAGCCGGTTTTCGTAG
>FR898390.1 GCA_000437515.1 Acidiphilium sp. CAG:727
CGACGAACGCAAACGGTACGCAAGATTGACAAAATTTATTATATAACGCCAAAAATACGCAAAAAAGCGCCTCTTGCTTCTGCTATAATCGTTGCGGGAGGGGAATCCGAATGGCAAGAAAAATAGTCGTTACGTCGGGTAAGGGCGGAGTCGGCAAAACTACGGTCGCCGCAAATCTCGCGATAAAACTCGCGAGTATCGGCAAGCGTTCGCTCGTTATCGACCTTGACGCGGGACTTAACGATCTTGACGTCGCGACGGGCGTCGAAGACCTCGTTACTTACGATTTAGTCGATTGTCTGGAGGGTAGGTGCAGAGCGGCGCAGGCGATAATCGAATGTCCGGAAAGTAAAAACGCGTTCGTGTTGCCCTGCGTAAAAGCGTTGCCCGACGATAAAAAATACTTCGACGCGCTCAAAGAGTTGTACGAGGGGTTAAATTCCGCGTTCGATTTCGTTTTGGCCGATTCTCCTGCCGGGATAGGCGATAATTTCCGGCTTGCGGTGAGCGCGTCGGACGAGGCGTTGCTTGTAACCACGGCGCACTTGCCAAGTCTTCGCGACGCGGATAAAACCGCGGCAATGCTTCGCGGTTCGGGACTTAAAGAGATAAATCTGGTGGTAAACAAAGTCCGCGGCGATCTGATCGCGGGCGGATTGTCGCTTTCGCCCGAAGAGGTCGCCGAAACGTTGAGATTGCCGCTTCTGGGGGCTATTCCGGATGACGACGAAATATTTTTGCGCGACGCGGGCAAACTTCCGCCCGATGCGAAAAGCAGCGGATCTTTTAAGATGCTTGCCGGCAATCTGCTGACGGGAAAACGTAAAGTATGCGATTTTTCGCGGGCATACCGCGGGTTTTCGGGATATATAAAAAGGAAGATAAAAAACGGGTTATGAAAGGAGATAAATTACGGATTAAAAAGATTATAGAAAGCGACAGAATGAATTTCGCGGTGAACGGGCAGGACCTTATCGGAAAGGACGTAACGAGTGTGTTAGACGATTATTTTACGCTCACCGAACCGATCGCTTTGAATATTTCGGGCAAAAAGGGAGAATACGTTATAGAGATTCTTGCGAAAGCCGACGGAATAAAGGCGTTCAAAGTCTTGCCGTAAAATTATAAGAATACGTCATTGCGAACGCAGTGAAGCAACCTTAGGCAGGGTCGCCC
>FR898391.1:0-2587 GCA_000437515.1 Acidiphilium sp. CAG:727
GAAATACGAATTTCCCCGCCACGCTTTATTATAATAATTTTATGTAAGAAACTTCATTAAGTTGCAATTTCTATCCGATAAGAGTATACTCGACAGTGGCGCAAGGGCGACCTGCGGCGGTTAGCACTTCCTACAAAGGAGGTGATTGCAAAATGGATTTAATATCTTTGTTTTGCCTGATTCTTTTTGCTTACATAATCAAAACGTTATTTGACAACAAAAAGAAATGACCGCCCCCGTAGCATTGGTGCGGTCAATTTCTTAAATTTACCACATTAGGCTAACCGCCCATACCGGTTTCGCCCTTTGCGCTATTATTTTACTACATTATATTCGCTTTGTCAAGGGCAATGCGAATATTTTTTTATTTTACCCTTTATAGCCCCAGACTACGGGATAACCGCAGTCCCAGTTTTCACACCAACCGGACGGTTTTTCGGATTCTTCGATTTCGCAATAAATCGTAAAATCTTCCGCGCAATGTTCAAAAGCCGTGATTCCTATTTCGGTAACGAAGCGCGGAATCTTGATTTCTTTGATTTTTTCACACCCGTAAAAAGAGTTGTATCCGATTTTCAGTACGCTGCCGTCGGCAGGAATTTTCGCGCCGTTACAACCGAGTATCAAAGTTTTCGTCGACTTTTCTATTATGCAGTTTCCTACGCTTTCGTAAACGCGATTATTTTTGTCCACGGATATAGATTCTATTCCGTTGGAAAATGTTCCTTGCAATACCGAAGCCAGATCTATGAAGTCGATATATTCCACGCTGCTCGGAATAACCAATTCCGTAATGTCTTTGCAGTAGTTAAAATATGCGACCTCTTTTACGGGCAACCCCTCATACGTCGTCGGAATAACGAGCCGCCCCGAAATATTAACGTCTTTTTGACTTACGCGATAGTACTTTCCGTCTTCACCTTCGAACAAATCGAACCTCAACGATTGAAGCGGAACGGTTTTAGCGGATTCTTTTTTATCCGAGCACCCGTTAAAGACGAATAGCGACAACGTAAGCGATAACAAAATCATTACTATAAACGGTTTTTTCATAAAATGTCTCCTTACGCTTGATTGTATCACTATTTAGTTTAACAGTCAAGTTTTTACCCCGAAGATATTATTTTTAAGAATAACCCGCTAAAACCGTTGACATCGAACGTGAAAGATAATATCATTAAATGTGAATTTTTATCTTTGAATTTTTGTTATAATTTTTTAGACTATGAAGACGACGAAAGAAAATATTCACGAAAATCACAGGTCGAGAATGAGGGACAGATTCGTAAAATCTCCCGATTCGCTTTCCAATCACGAACTTTTGGAGTTGGCTCTTTTTTACGCCGTTCCGAGGGTAAACGTCAACCCGCTCGCCCACACTCTGATTAACAAATACGGTTCTTTATCCGCCGTTATCCACACCCCTGCGGAAGACCTTAAACAGATTGACGGCGTAGGCGATTCGGTGGCGGTTTATCTTAATATGCTCGGCAAAATCTCCGACACCGCGCAGGAAGAAAAGTTCAACAACCTGAAATTTTACAACTACGCCGAAGTTAAAAATTACGTCGTGAAACACTATTCGTATTATCAGAGCGAAGTCTTTACCGTCTTTCTTCTCGACTCCAAAGCGCGCATTATCGGCAGGGAATCTTTTACGCAGAACGATCCGAGCGGCGTAACTCTTCCCTTTGAAAATTTCGTCCGCTCTCTTTCCGTAAAAAACGTAAAATCAATAGTCGTGGTGCATAATCATCCCAGCGGAATCTGTCTGCCGTCCGCGCGCGACGATTCGGCAACCGCGCAGATAGCGCTGATCTGCAAACTGTCGGGAATCGAGTTATACGACCACGTTATAGTCGGCGACGGCGACGCTTACAGTTATAGTTATTCGGGCAGGCTCAACGAAATAAAGAACGATTTCGAGGGGTATTCGAGATGAAGCGCGGAATAATCGTAATAAACGCGTTTGACGCTTCGCCCGCTTATCTTTACCAGTCCGCAAGGCTTAAAGAAGAGTTCGATTTACTCGGAGCAGACGTAACGATATATAAAAACGACGATTTCGGATTATCGACGGACGAAAACGGTATACGGTTGCCTTTTAACGACGTCGATTTCGCGATTTATCTCGACAAGGACAAATATCTGCTCGAAGCGTTGACTTTATCGGGCATCAAAGTTTTCAATTCCCGCGAAGCGATAGAGAATTGTGACGACAAAGTTTTAACCTATCTCGCGCTTGCGAAAGCGAATATCGCCACCCCTAAAACATACCCCGCGCCGCTATGTTACAAGCCCGATTCGACGGTTCCGAAAGCGGCGTTAAACCGAATCGCAGCGGAATTGTCTTTCCCGATAATCGTAAAAGAATCGTTCGGTTCGCTCGGTAAAGGGGTATATCTCGCGAAAGACGAAAAAGAACTCGAAACTCTCGCAAATCGCCTTATAGACCGTCCTCATTTGTTTCAGAAGTTCGTTTCGACCAGTTACGGCAAAGACGTGAGAGTAATCGTTATAGGCGGCGAAGTCGTCGGCGGAATGATTCGGCAATCGGAAAAAGATTTCAGGTCTAACGTCGCGGGGG
>FR898391.1:2638-2860 GCA_000437515.1 Acidiphilium sp. CAG:727
GTTGTCGGGCGAAATCAAAGAAATCGCTCTTAAAGCACATAAAGCGTTGGGGCTTGACTATTCCGGCGTAGATATTTTATTCGGCGAAAAAGGAAAACCGATCGTATGCGAAGTCAACAGCAATGCGTTTTTCAGGTCTTTCGAAGCCGTTACGCATATCAACGTCGCCCGCAAATACGCCGAATACGTTCTTTCAAAAAAATAGAGATTATACCGAATTCA
>FR898392.1:0-3873 GCA_000437515.1 Acidiphilium sp. CAG:727
CTGCGGCGAAACGCCGCAGCGGGGCTTTTCTCATAACGTTCTGATCGCGTCTACGGGTTTCATTTTGTTTATTTTCAATAACGAAATAAACGATATAACCACGGGCACGATTACGGCAACCGTGAAAGCAAGCGCGGCAGACGTGAGATCGTAAGTAACCCACGTTATATAAAACGACGAATCTCCGAACGCCTTCGCGAGTAACGGGATAGCGATTAAAGAAATAAGCGACGAACAGATAAACGACGTCAGCGACAGGAAAAATATTTTAAATTGATATATGAAAGAAATTTCGCGTGAATTCAAGCCTATCGCTTTCAATATTCCTATCTCTTTGACTTTCGACGATACTACGCTTAATATAAGGTTTACTATAACGAAAACCGAAATCAGACAAGTGAGCGCGCCTATGCCGACCATTATTATACGCGCGGAATTAAAACCCGATTCAACGGTCAGATAAACGTTGTTTACGAGCCAGCCGTCGCCGATAAGGTCGCGCGTGAGCCTTGCGTTACTTAAAATTTTCGCTATTCGATTGCTGCTCAACCCGCCGAAATTCGCAAGAAGTATTTTCGGTCTGACCGCTCTCGTTAAAAATTCTTCGTCGTTACGGTATTGCATCAGCATTGAGTAAGAACCTTTTTCCGAGGTGTCGTCTATATTCTTTATACCTTTGAATATTTTTTCTTTCAAGGAGTATTCGGTAGGATTCATATCAGATTCTGCAAGAGTGATTTTTATCTTTTCGCCGATATGGCGGACGGGTTCTTCGGGGTTTATCTTTTCGCCGAACAGTCTTGCGTACAGTCTCCACGATAAATATATCTCGTCGGCGCCGACTTCCGTAACCGAAAAATTTTTATCCGAAAGATATAACGTGTTATCGACGGTTATTTCTTTCGTCGCGGTTGAAAATCTCACGGGCTGACGACCGTATTCCTTAACGCTGCCGTCTTTTTGTTTTGACAGACTTACGTAGTAATTAAAAGCGATATACGGCACGCCGGCATAAACAAAATTCTTCCTGCCAAAATAAATATTTTTAATCGCTGCGATATATTCGGCTATCTGAGAATCCGCCATATTCAGGTTACTTTTGCGATAATATCCGCGATAACCGTAACTGTATTCGAAATATTTTTCGTAGTTCGTGTAGAAAACCCCCGCTATCGTAACCGTTTTCGGTTGCCCGGCAACCTGTATTTCGATTTCGGAGTCGATATATTTGTCGAAATCGGTGATTACGTCTTCCGATTTTACGTAGTCGGCGATATAGAAATCGCTGACGTAAACTTCGTCGTCGACTGCTATTTCGCGCGAAGACGGGGCAAGGCGAAATCCGCATTTTTTAATATCGTCTATACTGCTTATCATCGCCAATGCAGTCATTTCACCTCCGTAAATCGGAATTACGGGAACGAAGTCCGAAATCGATTTAATATCGCCTGACGAAAACGGATAATGAACCTTATTCCCAACATCGATACCGTTCGAATCTACTGAAACATTTATATCGGTTTCTTTGTAAAATAATAATTTACCGTCGGGATACCGCCGCAAATTTCTACCGATTACTTTTTCGGTGGAAGTCGAAAACAACATCTGCCCCCATAATAGTATAGTCAGCGATAAAATCAACATTAACGTGGCGACTACGGTTTTGCCTACTTTATAACGAACGTTTTTTACTCCGAGCCTTATAACAGTCTTAAACGTCGTACTTTTTTTCTCGCGATTATCGTCGTTTTTCTTTACCGCAATCGTCGGAATACGAATCGTATTTGAAACGATATTACCGTCAGCCAAAGACAGAACGCCGTCGGCATATTTTGCCACGCTGTCTTCGTCGTGAGAAACTACGACTACGAGCCGATCTTTTGACAACCGTTTTAACAAATCGAATACTTCGCCTGCGTTTTCGCTGTCAAGGTTGCCCGTAGGCTCGTCGGCAAGGATTATTTTAGGATATTTAATCAAGGCTCGCGCGATAGCGACTCTCTGTTTTTGCCCGCCTGATAAATTCCCGGCAAGCGAATGCGCAAATTTATCGAGCCCGACTTGTTTAAGCGCGTCCGTTACGTCGTCTGCGTTTTTATCGAGTAATCGCGCCGCGATATTTACGTTTTCGAATACGGTTTCGTATTCTATAAGATTGAAATCCTGAAAGACGAAACCCGTATAATTTCTGCGGTATTCGTCGGAGAATTTTCTCTTTTTAATATCGATTTTTTTATCGTTGAGATAGAGTTCTCCGCTCGTCGGCGAATCCAGTCCGCCCAGAAGATTAAGAAGAGTGGTCTTGCCCGAACCGCTTTTACCCGTTATAAATATCATACCGTTATCGGGCAGTTCGAACGAAATATCTTTTAACGCCGCAAACTCGTTCGGCTTGTTTACATTGTAAACTTTACTTACTTTGTCTAATTTTATCATTCAACACAATCTCCATATCCTACGTAACGGTGTATATATTTTGCCTGATCGAAAGAATGTTGCGTTAAGTTCAAAAATCCGTCTTTCCATTTAACAATGACCAAATTATTTTGATTGACGAAAATATCTTCTCTTACCGACCAGTTTGTATGCTCGCCGCCTTCGCATTTACCTATAATTCCGCCGATATACGGTTGTAACGATTTATTAGATTTTGCCGTTACGTTTATGTATATTTGCCCGGTTACGGTAATATCATCCATTCGTCCGTTACAGTCGTAATCATCTTTTCTCACTATTCCGGCAATTCCTCCGATACAATCGTGATTTTCGTACATGCTGCTGTTGCCAAATTTGAGTGAATCATTGTTTATCTCCTTTATTATTGTTTTTTAGCGTTGCAATTAAAAGAGCAACGTGTTTAACATCTTTGACGTTATAAATCGAGTATTTTTTTGTCTGCGTTTCTATAATCAGCGTACCTTCCTTCAAAATCGTTCGTCCGCTTTGATTATTGAAGAAATCTATGTTTACGATATCGCTTATATTTTTTTGAATCATTCGTCCTTTATAATAAAAATAAATGCTATCGTTTAATTGATAAACCAAGATATCAGGACGGCGAAGTTCCCAGATTATGGTATACACGCAGTCGATAGAACAGATAACGAATACTATAAACGCCAAAATCATCACGACATTGTCGTGTTTTGAAAAAACTGGCAGAGCAAGCGTTATTACGATAGCCAGACTTACGATTAAGCCGATTGTCCACCATATAAAGGACTTTTTACATTTTTCCGCTATAATTTTCATTTGAACTCCGTAATATTTATTGTCGGGATTCTCTGTCGCCCTCTCTTATTATTGACGTTATCGAAAGAGCAACGCGTTTGACGTTTTTGACGTTTTCGATCCGAATCGTTTCGCAAGCGGTAAATATTTTCAGATAGCCGAAATTAAGGACTATCTGTCTGCTTTTTGCGTTATGAAAATCAACCGAGATAACGTCTGTGAAAGGTATGGTTTTCCAACGCCTTTTATGGTAAACGTAGAGATTTTTATCGTCTGCTTTGATTAAAACCTGCGGTTGCAATAATTCGTAAATAATACCGAATATCGTCGCTCCGAAGAAAATAACCGAAACGACGATACAGACTTGCCAGCCGTCGGGTTTGTTTACACCTATGGCAACGCCTATTAAAATTGAAAATACCGCGCCTATACACAATAACGTAATAGCAAGTCGGCTTTTAGTCGCTATCGTTTTCATTTTAACTCCCTGATTTTGATTGCACGGATATTATAACGCAAACTTTGAAAACATACATACAGATTTACGCAAAGCATAGGTAAAGTTATTGTAAATTTATTAGCCGCAATCACCTATGGCTAAGTACGCAAAAATCCCCCCCCCCCCCCCGCCGCCGGCCCCCC
>FR898392.1:3929-19607 GCA_000437515.1 Acidiphilium sp. CAG:727
CTTCGAGAAGCATTTTATCGGCGATTAAAGCGATAAATTCGCCGTTCGTCGGCTTCTCGCCCGCAAGATAGGTCTGAACGCCGAAAAGGTCGTTTATATTATTTATTCTTCCCCTTGCCCAGGCAACTTCGATAGCGTGTCTTATCGCTCTTTCGACTTTGCTCGGCGTGGTCGAATATTTTTCGCCTATCATCGGGTACAATTTTTTGGTTATGTTGTTTATAACGTCGGGGTCTTCTACGGCGAGTTTGATACCTTCTCTTAAATACGAATAACCCTTGATATGCGGCGGTATGCCGACCGAAATGAAGATTCGGCTTATTTTTTCGTCGAGCGACGGCGAATTTGCTTGCGGAGCCCGTCTTTCTTCGGACTTTTCGCTTAAAAACAAGTCGCTTACCCGCTTTACGAGCGTTTTTTCGTCGCACGGCTTGGTTACGTAATACGCCGCGCCTTTTTCGATGCTTGTAGAAATCACTTCGTCGCTTTTAAGCGAACTGTAAATTACGGTTTTCGTATTCGCCCCTACCGACTTTAATCTGTCAAGCACGCCCAGACCGTCAAGCCCCGATAAGATTATATCGGTTACGAGATAATCCGCTCTTTCGCTCAATACGGCTTTCACGCCTTCTTCTCCGTCGGCAAACGCGCCGACCACGTTGAATTTTCCGCTCCTTTCAAACTCCTCCGCCAAAGCCTTTGCCTTAGCGATATTATCCTGAAGTATAACGATAGATTTTTTCATAATCGCAACTCCTTTTTTTCGTTCGCTATCGAACGTATATATTATATCATATCGAAAAGAAGCGGTAAATCTCATCGCGTGGGAAATACGGTCGCATTATGGGAAATGCTGTCGCGGGAATAAGAAATTAGTCGAATACTCGCCGATAGAGTAAAAAGAACCGTTTTCCGCGCCGATTAGGTCGATTATTATATTATTATTTACTCCGCGGTAACCCACCCTTCCGAGGACTCATCCGTCGGCTACGCCGCCACCACCTTAGGCAGGGTCGCCACGCTACGCTCGCGATGACGGTAAATATTACGCTATCGTTATATAAACGCTTAAATCATATAATTTCTTGACAAATATAACCTGCGCGTAGTATAATTTTTACGCTATGGAAAACGTAATAGAAATTAAGAATCTGGTTAAAAACTACGGCGAAACGCTCGCGGTGGACGATTTATCATTTTCGGTTAAAAAGGGCGAACTGTTCGCGTTTTTGGGCGTAAACGGCGCAGGCAAGTCGACGACTATATCCATAATCTGCGGCACGCTTAACAAAACGAGCGGCAAAGTGTTCGTTTGCGGCAAGGACTTAGACGAAGGTCGCGGGGATATTTCGCGCAAAATAGGCGTGGTGTTTCAAAGTTCCGCGCTCGATAAATCTCTCACCGTAAAAGACAACCTTTTATCCCGCGCGGCTTTATACGGAATTTACGGCGCGGAAGCGAAAAAACGCGTGAACGAACTCGCCGGAAAACTCGGCTTTAAGGATTTACTTAAAAGGACGCTCGGCAAACTATCGGGCGGGCAAAAACGTAAAATCGACGTTGCCCGCGCGCTTATTCACGACCCCGAAATTTTAATCTTGGACGAACCCACCACCGGGCTCGACCCGCAGACGAGAAAAACGCTGTGGGAATTTATTTCTTCTCTCCGTAAAAACGAAAACATGACGGTATTTTTAACCACTCACTATATGGAAGAAGCCGCCGACGCCGACCGCGTGATAATACTTAACGCAGGCAAAATCGTTGCCGAGGGAACTCCGCTCGAACTTAAAAATAAGTACACGGGCGACTTTATTACCGTCTATCGGAATGACGAAAGTCAGATTAAAAATTTAGGCGTGCCTTACGAAAAAGTCGGCGACCATATAAGAATAGAAGTGAAAGACACCGCCGCCGCGCGCGACCTTATTATAAAATATCCCGAAGCGTTTACCGATTTCGAAATTACGAAAGGCAAAATGGACGACGTTTTTCTCGCCGTTACGGGCATTAAAGGGGGCGAAGACAAATGAAAACGTTTATCGCGTTGGTAAAAAGAAACGTAAAAATATTTTTCAAAGACAAGGGCGCGTTCTTCTCGTCGCTCATAACTCCGCTCATATTGCTCGTTTTATACGCAACGTTTCTGGCGAAAATCTATCGCGACAGTTTCGTTTCGTCGCTTAAAGGCTGCCACGTAGCGAACTCTTTAATAGACGGCGCGGTGGCGGGGCAACTCTTTTCGTCGCTGCTCGCTGTATGTTGCGTAACGGTGGCGTTCTGCTCGAATATGATTTCGGTACAGGACAAAGTTACGGGCGTGGCTAACGACCTTCTCGTAAGCCCCGTAAAACGGTCTGCGGCGGCGGTATCGTACTCGGTCGCGGCGTTTATCTCTACTTTGATAGTAACGCTCACAGCCACCGCCGTATCGCTTATATACGTTGCAACGGTCGGCTGGTATATGAGTTTCACCGACGTATTGCTGGTAATTTTAGACGTCGTTTTATTGTCTGCTTTCGGAACGATTCTCTCTTCGGTAATAACGGCGTTCCTTACGTCGCAAGGACAGGTTCAGGCAGTCGGAACGATAGTATCCGCGGGGTACGGCTTCATCTGCGGAGCGTATATGCCCATTTCGCAATTCGGCGACGGACTTCAGACCGCGCTCGGCTTTCTGCCCGGCACTTACGGAACGATGCTTTTAAGAAACCATGCGTTAAACGGCGTATATTCGGCGATGAACTTCCCGCCCGAAGTAATAAAAGGAATAAAAGACGGCATCGACAGCAATATTTACTTTTTCGGCAACAAAGTCGAAATATGGGTCGCGTACACGGTGCTTATCGGTTCGATACTTCTTCTCACCGCTCTATATATATTGATATACGCTTTAAGAAGACGTAAAAACAAATAAATCTCTAATGGCTACGCAAAAGCGGAAGTTTTTAGACTTCCGCTTTTTTTATTTTATCGCTACTGAAAGATTTTCTCAAAAACCGTAAAATCTTTCAGTAGTAGTGAACAATTTTATTAAAATCCGCAAAATCTTTCAGTAGCAGTGAACAATTTTATTGACAAACGGAAAAATTTTCAGTATGATATTGTCGAGGTAACTAAAATGATTAAGAGAGAACACTACATCGAACAAATTCGCCCGTTTTACGAATCCGACCTGATTAAGATAATTACCGGCATACGCAGATGCGGAAAATCGGTAATTATGGAGCAGATTATCAAAGAAATATCCGAAAAAACGGACAACGTAATTTACCTTAACTTCGAAGACAAAAAAGTATCGGCAAACGTAACCAACGCCGACGAATTGATCGCTTACGCCGAAGAACACAAAAAAGACGGAAAATGCTATTTGTTTTTCGACGAAATTCAAACCCTCGACGGCTGGCAGGACGCGTGCAAAACGTTAAGATTATACGATTATTCTCTGTTTATCACAGGCTCTAATTCCAAACTTTTGTCGGGCGAATTCACGAAAGAGTTATCGGGCAGATACGTCGCGTTCCGCGTAAGACCTTTCGTCTATAAAGAAATAGTCGAATACGGTAAAGAACTCGGCAAAGACGTTACGGTTGCCGACTATCTCGTATGGGGCGGGTTTCCCAAACGGTTCGAATTCGACACGGCGGAAGCGCAAAGCCGATATCTGAACGATTTAGACGACACGATAGTTTTACGCGACCTTATCGGTCGGTACAAAATACGCAAAGAAAGTCTGTTCAAAAGTCTCGTCAATTTTATTTTACGCAGTAACGGTCGCATACTTTCGGCAAACTCCATTCGCGATTATATCAGGCAGGAACATTCTTCCTGTTCGATAAATACGATAATGAAATATATCGGATATCTCGAAGAAGCGTACATCATAGAACCGATTAAACAATATTCTTCGAAGACGAAAAAAGAGTTATCCTATCGCGTTAAAATATACGACGCGGACGTTTGTTTCAACTCTATACGCTGTATGAACAACCGTTACGATATTACGCACAACCTTGAAAATATCGTCTATAACGAATTGATTTATATGGGTTACGAAGTATACGTATACAACGACAACGGCAAAGAAATCGATTTTTTGGCGAGCAAAAACTCGAAGCAATATTACGTGCAGGTTGCGTACAGCGTAGCCGAAGAGAAAACGTATCAAAGGGAATTCGGCGCGTTCAAGAATATAGACAATCTTTCTCAAAAAATCATTATTACGAACGACGATATCGATTATTCGACGAGCACGGTAAGGCATATAAAACTAAAAGATTTTTTGACTGCCGACAGTTTATAAATATAGAAAAGAGTAGCAAAAAGCGTGGGTTGAAATCTTTCGATTTCAACCCACGCTTTATTTATAATCCGCTTTTATTCGCCTTTGTCTTCGGAAGGAGTTTCTTCCGCGTTATCGCCCGCTTCGGCGGCTTCGACGGGTTCAACCGTTTCTTCCGTCGTTTCTTCTTTCGCTTCTTCGACGGGTTCGTCCGCTTCGACTGCTTCCGAACTCTCGTCCGAAACGTCTTTGACTTCCGCTTCCGCTACGACCTTTTTAACCTTGGCATTACTCTTCTTGCCGTTATTGTCGGCAGGCTTCCAGAGCGCGACGACTACTATACCTACCAGGCAAAGTACCGCTATACCCAAAAATATAAGAGAGAGCCAGTTGTTCTTAAAGAAGTTTTTAAGTCTTTCGTCTTCGAGTTTAAGTTCTTCGACCTGATCCTGAACGGAAACGGCATCCGTTTTAACTTCTTTTACGGTAACGCCGTCCTCACCGCCCTTGGCTTTAACCGACAACCTGAAATAGCCCTTCTTAAGCGGAGTGAAGTAATAAGTTCCGCTCTTGAAACCGTCTTTACTGAATCTTGCTTCTTTGCCTGCGGTGGCGTCCACCCAACCTTCGGCGTTCGCTTCGCTGCTCGTTGCGTTGTACTGAAGTTTTACGAGAGTATCGGAGGCGTTTTCGACGGTGACCGAAAGGTTCTGATACCTTTGCTTTACTCTGCCGGTTCCGCTGTCGCCTTTGATGGTAACGGTTATCTCTTTATTTTCTTTGTTTTCGTAAGTAAAGATGGGAGCGACGAGTTCCGTGGTGTCTTTCTTATACCAACCGTATACGCCGCCGACTTCGTTTTCTTCGCAATCTTTTATCGAAATTTCTTTCTTGACGCCGAATTCGTTACCGTCGTCTGCCAAAACGTAAAAACTATACGTCCCTTTCGCCGAAACGGAAAGAGTGGGAAGATCGCCCTTTTTAGTCGTGGCGGCGCTGAAAGAAGCCGAACCGGGAGCTCTGTAATACATCTTGTACGTAAGTTCTTTTTTGTCTACGATTTCGCTGTTTACGAGCGCCGAAATATCGTCGAAAGGAAGAGTAAGAGAGTTACCCTCCGAAACGGTCAATCCGTTGATTTTATCCTGTACTCCGGCTATTTTGACGGCGTCGGCAGAGTAAGACAAGTCGGAGCCTACGGTATAAACCGTAACTACCGTCGTAAACTCTTTTTTGCCGTTTTTGTCGGCGTCTTTCATAGTGGTTACAACGGTGTATTTACCGCTTTTCGCGGCTATAATATCGCTGCGGTTGGGGAAAAGAATCGTATTGTCGGATTTATTCCAACCGCCCTTACTCACCTCTTCGCCCGTCGCGGTTTCGCCGGGATATAGTTTTACGTTATCTATATCGCCCGCTACGGCGGTGGCAGGATCGGAGTCCTCTTTGAGTTTAACCGAAACGTAGTCGAACGGGACTTCGGTTGCGACGAGTTCTTTCGCCTCGGTAACCGCTATATATTCCTTGGTTACGACGGGAGTATCGCCTTCGGCGGCAGCCGAAACGAACCCGAAAGCCGTAAATACGGATATAACGCCGATTAAAACGGCTATTATGCGTAAACTTTTTTTGCTTTTCATAGTTCTCTCCGTGAAAACATATTGACTGATTATATCCTATTCTACACTTTTAACTTGATTTTGTCAATGCAAAAAACGTAAAAAACTTAACAATTATCAAATATATAAAGTAAATTGCGAAAAAACGATTATAAAAACCCCTTTCAGGCGGCTTTATACGCATGAAAGGGATTAAAGTTTTTTTATTTTCTGCCCGTCGAGCCGAAACCGCCCTCGCCCCTGACGGTGTCGGAGAGTTCGTCCTTTTCTTCGTATTCCGCGAAAAGGTAAGGTGCGATTACGAGTTGAGCGATTCTTTCGCCCTTCGCGACGGTCTGAGCCTCTTTGCCGTGATTGTGGAGCGCGACTTTGATTTCTCCGCGATAATCGCTGTCGATAACCCCGACCTTATTTGCGGGAGCAAGCCCGCGTTTGCACGCCAAGCCGCTTCTCGCGTAGACGAGCCCGACGTAACCGAGCGGTATTTCGACCGCGATGCCCGTGCCTATAAAAGCCGTTTCGCCCGCGGGGATAACCACGTCGTTTTCTTCCGCGCCGTAAAGGTCGCCGCCCGCGCTTCCGGCGCTGCCGTATGTCGGAGCAACCGCCCTTTCGTTAAGTTTCTTAAAGTTGATTTTCATTTAATAATACTCCTTTGCGAGAACGACTTCGCCTTTTTCGGCGGTCTTTCGTAAATCTATTATTCTTTGATTTTCCGACCCCCTGAACGCGAGCGAGATATTCCTTAAATTTTTATCGTACCTGCCGTCTACGAGAATATCCGCCGCCAAGAGAATTTCTCTTGCGGTCGGCAAAGCCGCGCGCGAAGACGAAAGGAGTTCTTCGTAGGTAAACCCCGAATATATCCATACCGTTTTACCCTGCGTTTCGCTTTTCACGCGGCGGATAAGTTCCAGCACGTCCCGCTGATTTTCGGGTTCGAAAGGTTCGCCGCCGAGCACCGACAACCCCTTGATATAAGACGGTTGAAGGCTTTTTATCACTTCGTCTTCGACTTCTTTCGTAAAAGGCTTGCCGTAACCGAAATTCCAGGTGGCGGCGTTGAAACAATCTTCGCAGCGGTTTCTGCACCCCGACACGAAAACGGAAGTCCTCACCCCCGTTCCGTTCGCAATATCGCAATATTTTATTTCGCCGTAGTTCATTACAGGTGCAGAACCCTCTCTTTGATTTCCTGCGTTCTGCCCTGATTCCAGAACTGCGTGCCGATATATCCGCAGGTACGGCGCGCCACGTTCATTTTGGACTGATCGCGATTACGGCAATTGGGGCATTCCCACACCAGTTTGCCGTCGTTATCGGTTACGATCTGCATTTCACCGTCGTATCCACACACCTGACAATAGTCGCTCTTGGTGTTGAGTTCGGCGTACATTATGTTATCGTAGATGTACTTCATGAGTTCGAGTACCGCGGGGATATTGTTTTGCATATTCGGTACTTCCACGTAACTTATCGCGCCGCCCGGCGAAAGTTGCTGAAATTCGCTTTCGAATTTGAGTTTGGTGAACGCGTCTATCTTTTCGGTTACGTGTACGTGGTAACTGTTGGTGATATAGTTCTTGTCGGTAACGCCTTCGATAACGCCGAAACGTTTTTGCAGACATTTCGCGAATTTATAGGTCGTGCTTTCGAGCGGAGTTCCGTAAAGCGAGAAGTCTATATTCTCTTTGGCTTTCCATTCCTTGCACTTATCGTTCATGTGCTGCATGACCGAAAGAGCGAAAGGCTTGGCTTCTGCGGAAGTATGCGATTTACCCGTCATATACTTGACGCATTCGTAAAGCCCCGCATAGCCGAGCGATATGGTAGAATATCCCCCGTAAAGGAGTTTATCGATCGTTTCGCCTTTTTTAAGTCTTGCAAGCGCGCCGTACTGCCACAAAATCGGAGCGGCGTCCGAAAGAGTGCCTTTAAGTCTGTTATGGCGAAGCATCAGAGCGCGGTAGCAAAGGTCGAGCCTTTCGTCGAAAATCTTCCAGAATTTATCTGCGTCTTTACCCGAAGACAACGCTACGTCCACGAGATTTATGGTAACTACGCCCTGATTGAATCTGCCGTAATATTTGGGTTTGCCGTTTTCGTCGACGTAAGGCGTCAGGAAACTTCTGCACCCCATACAGGTGTAGCAATGCCCTTCGCCGTTTTTATCGACTTTGTATTCGAGCATTTTCTTTTCGGAAATATAGTCGGGTACCATACGTTTTGCGGTACATCTGGCCGCAAGTTCGGTAAGATACCAGTACTTGGAATCTTCGGTTATATTATCGGGTTCGAGAACGTATATGAGTTTGGGGAAAGCAGGGGTAATCCATACGCCCGCCTCGTTCTTTACCCCCTGTATTCTTTGAAGAAGCGTTTCTTCGATAATTACGGCAAGGTCTTTTTTCTCCTGATCGTTCCTCGCTTCGTTGAGGTACATGAACACGGTGATAAAAGGAGCCTGACCGTTGGTGGTAAGAAGGGTAACGACCTGATATTGTATGGTCTGAATACCCCTTTTAATTTCGTTGCGAAGGCGTTTTTCGGCTATCTTATTTATAAGGTCGGTGTCGGTGATACCCGCTTCGGCGAGTTCTTCGACGACTTCCTTTCTTATTTTCTGTCTGCTTATATCCACGAACGGCGCAAGATGGGTAAGAGAAATAGACTGCCCGCCGTACTGGTTGGAAGCCACCTGCGCTATTATCTGCGTCGCAATATTGCAAGCCGTGGAAAAACTATGCGGCTTTTCGATATACGTTCCGCTTATAACCGTGCCGTTCTGCAACATGTCTTCGAGATTGACGAGGTCGCAGTTATGCATGTGCTGAGCAAAATAATCGGCGTCGTGGAAGTGAATGATACCCGCTTCGTGCGCGGCGACTATATCTTTGGGTAATAAAATACGCTTGGTAATGTCTTTGCTGACTTCGCCCGCCATATAATCTCTCTGAACGCTGTTGACGGTCGGATTTTTGTTGGAATTCTCCTGTTTGACTTCCTCGTTGTTGCACTCGATAAGACTCAGAATCCGATCGTCCGTCGTGTTCGCTTTTCTTGCGAGTTCACGGGTATAACGATAAGTTATATAGTTACGGGCAACGCGATATTTTTTATGCGCCATTATCTCGTTTTCGACGAGATCCTGTATTTCTTCTACGCTTAAAGCGCGCGAAGAAGCCATCGCGATTTTCGCGACGTTCGCCCCTACCGCCTTGACTTCTTCGTCCGACAGTCTGTCCGCTTCCCCTACGGACGCGTTCGCTTTCGCCACCGCGTTGACTATCTTCGCCTCGTCGAACGCGTCTTCTCTTCCGCTTCTCTTGATTATTTTCATATCCGCCCTCCCCTCGCGGCAACCTGCCGCAATTTTATCGTTGAAATTATTTCAGTGCCGATAGTATATCATACGCCGTACCGTTTTGCATAGTGCAAAAGCAACATTTTGGCGTTTTTTATAAAAAAACACAATATATAGTATTTTGCACGAATTTTCTGCACAAAATGTAGAAAACAAGAATAGCCTTTTCCAAACGGAAAAGGCTCGTTAAAAACGCAAAAGATTGTGAAAATTTCCTTATGCGCGGATAATCGGAATCAAGCGCGCGTTCCGTCATTTTGTCGGCGACGAATCAAACGACTCGTTCGTTTCGCCTACGCTTGCCGCGACGTTTAATTTTACCGGCGCAAAGACCGAGGGGCGGGATAAATATCCCGCCCCCCGATACAATGGAGAAATAATTGAAACAAGAAAAAACCTGTGTGAGCAATTTTAACTTCTTTGGATTACCCCTTTGAAGTGTCTTCATTCTACTATACCGTTATGATTGAGGTATGATGTCTGCTTGTATTTATCGTGAAATAATTTTTCGGCTTAAAATCGCTTTTAACGCCTGTAAAAAGTAACGGTTATCTTGGTTCCGGCGCCGTAAACCGAAGCGAGATTTATATCCGCCCCGTACAGGGCGCAAACGTGTTTTACTATCGCCAGCCCGAGCCCCGTTCCGCCGCTCTCGCGCGAGCGGGATTTGTTCACGCGATAAAATCTTTCGAATATACGCGTCTGATGTTTTTCTTCGATTCCGACTCCGTTGTCTTCCACCGTCAAAACGGTTTTATCGTCGGTTTCGGCTACGTTTACCTTGACGTATCCGCCGTCGTTGCCGTAGCGGATAGAGTTTTCGACGAGATTTTTAACGAGTTCCAAGGCGTGTTCTTTTTCGGCGTTTATGCGTCCTTTGCCGGAAACCGTCACCGAAATATTTTTGCTTTCCGCAAGACCCGAAAGACTGCTTTTTACTTCTTCGGCAACTTCGACGAGGTTTATATTTTCGGTCTTCACTTCTCTTTGAGTTTCGAGCCTCGAAAGGTCGAGCATATCCGAAATGAGCGTTAATATCCGGCTAAGTTCCTTATCCGTTTTTTTAGTAAACTCTTTTATCTCTTCGTCGTTCGTCTTTAACGCTATAAGGTCGTTAAAGCCCTTGACCGCGGTAAGCGGAGTTTTGAGTTCGTGCGAGGCGTTGGCGAAAAATTCGCTTCTCATCTTTTCGCCTTTTCTCACCGCCGTTATGTCGGAAGCGACCAAAACGACGTATCCGTTATCAAGCGAGTTGAGCGCGACCATATACGTTTTGCCGTCCTCTTCGAATTCGACCGAGGCGCTTTCTCTCGTTTTTACGCATTTCTCTATTGCCGAAAGCACCTTTTCGTCGGCGGTCAAAACCGGATAGTCCTTACCTACGGCGCCCGCGCCGCTGAAAATTCCGTCGGCGACTTTGTTGGTAACTTCGACTTTTCCGTTTTCGTCGATTACGACTATACCGTCCGAAACGTTATCCAATATATAATCGAGCCGTTCCTTTTCGGAGTTGGCTTCTTTTACGCTGTCGTCGAGTTTTTGCGCTACGCCGTCTATTTCTGCGGTTATTTCGTCGATTTCCGAATCGCCCGTAGGCTTACTCTTCGTTCTCGCTTCGCCTTTGCCGACCGCCGCAAGATTATTTTTGACGTCTTTAAGCGGTTTTATAACGGCATCGGCGACCAGAATACTGGTAACGTACGATACGAACAACGCGCTTGCAAGCACCCACACGCACGTGGGAACGATTTTCCAGACGTATCCTTTTACGCTCTCGACGGGGATAGACACCCTGACGATAACGAAAGTTTCGCCCGTCTGAACTTTTTCGGCGTAGTATACCGTATCTCTGCCCGTAGACGCGCTTTTTCTCGTAACGGTTTTAGGCGTACCCGCAATCGCCGCGACGATTTCTTCCCTGTCGCCGTGTTCGCTGCCTATTATTTTATCGTCCTCGCTGTCGTATTTTACGCGGCAATCGGCATCGACTACGGTTACGCGGACGTTTTTAGGAACGTCTTCCGTAATGCGGTCGTTATAGTTCGCAACGTAAACCTTCGTAAGCGTAACTATGTTTTTTTCGGCTTCCGACTTATAAGATTTTTCACTGACCGATATACCTGTGAAAAACATCACGAGAAGCCCCAGCGTTATGATTAATATATTGAATATGACAAGTTTCTTTTTCATTTTAACGTATACCCTACTCCTCTTACGGTAAATATTTCCGCCGACGAGTTTTCTAAAATTTTGCGAAGGTCGCCGATATGTATATCGAGCGTTCGGGTTTCGCCGTAATTCGCGCCCCAGACATTATCGAGAAGTCGGTCGCGCGGGACCACTTTTTCCGCGTTTTTACAAAGCAGTTTCAGAAGTTCGTATTGCTTTAAGGTGAGCGTTTTTTCTTCGCCGCACACCGTTACCGACCTTTTTCCGTCGTCGACGACTATATCTTTATACGCCACTATCGACCTCTCTTTCGCGCTCGTACGAAGTTTGGCGTTTATACGGGCAATCAGTTCGAGTACGCCGAACGGCTTGGCAATATAATCGTCAGCGCCGAGGTCAAGCCCCTTTACCTTGTCGATTTCGGTCGTTTTAGCCGAAACCATAATAACGGGCAAAGTAGCCGTAGTCGCGTTATCGCGTAGTTTTTTAAGTATCTGATAGCCGTCCGTGCCGTCGAGCATTATGTCGAGAAGCAGCAAATCGGGCAATCTCTTTTCGAGAGCCGTCGCGAGCGAGTCGTACCCGTCGAACGTTTCGACGTCGAAACCGGCGCCCTGCAACGCGTAAGAATATACTTCGCGGATGTTTTCCTCGTCGTCGACACAATAAATAAGTTTCTTTTCGTCCATACGTTTCTCCTGTTTTTATTCGTTATCGTCTTTGAAATACCCCGCGAGTCGCGGCAAGGCGTACGATTATACGCGTCGTTTTCCGCAGACCTTTGGCGGCGGAAGAGACCTTTGACGGCGGAGAATCGCGCAGATTGGCGCAACAGGTCGGAGCGGTCGGCAGGCGCGTACTTTGCGTACGTAACTGCCGGACGCTTCGGCACGTAGCGGCAAGGTGTACGATTATACGTCGTCAAAAACTAACCGCGTACGCCCGTAGACGCATACTCAACCCATTCGCCTATGTTCACCGCGTGATCGCCGATACGCTCCAGATACTTGGCTATCATCATAAAGAGTATAGCCTGATCGGCGTTTTTCGGGTTCTGCATTATAAGGTCTACGAGATCGCGTTTTACCGTTTCGAACAATTCGTCTACGCGGTCGTCGCGCTCGTCAAGACCTTTCGCGAGTCCGAGATCGCGGTTGATATAACTCGAAACGCCGTCTTTTACCATACCCGAAACTATTTTAGCCATCATCTCGATGTGTTCGGGTTCTTTTATGAACGCTTCGCCCTTGAATTGAAGAGAAATTTCGGAAATGTCCGCCGCTTGATCGGCTATTCTCTCCAGATCCGTTATCATTTTCAGCGCGGCGGAAACGTCGCGGAAGTCGCCCGCCACGGGGTGTTCCATAAGCAGAATTTTAAGGCAATCCTGCTCGATTTCCCTTTCGGCGTGATCGACGTTTTTATCGTTTTCCATAACCTCGCGCGCGAGATCGTCGTTACGCGTTTTAAGCGCGGTTATCGACTTTTCTATGGCTATTTCCGCCATGTGGCACATATCGATAAGTTTTACGAAAACTTCGTTGAGTTCTTTTTCGTATTTTGCCCTTATGCTCATTATAACCTATTTGCCTCCCTTTTTCAAGCGTATATACAAAATTTTTTAGCCGAATCTGCCGGTAATATAATTTTCCGTGCGTTTATCCTCGGGCGAAGAGAATATTTTTTCGGTATCGCCGTATTCGACGAGTTCGCCGAGCAGGAAAAACGCCGTCTTATCGGCTATACGCGTAGCCTGCTGCATATTGTGCGTTACGATTACTATAGTCGTGTTTTCTTTGAGTTCTTCGATAAGTTCTTCTATTTTGCCCGTCGATATGGGGTCGAGCGCGGAAGTCGGTTCGTCCATAAGGAGTATGTCGGGATTGGTCGCGAGAGCCCTCGCTATGCAAAGCCTTTGCTGCTGCCCGCCCGAAAGCCCTAACGCGGATTTGCCGAGCCTGTCTTTGAGTTCTTCCCACATGCTCGCGCCTTTAAGCGATTTTTCCACTATTTCGTCCAACTGTGATTTTTTCTTTATACCGAAAGTCCTCGGACCGTAGGCGACGTTGTCGTACACGCTCATCGGAAACGGGTTGGGTTTCTGAAAGACCATGCCTACCTTTCTGCGAAGTTCGTTTACGTCTATCTTATCGTATATATTCGTTTCGCCTATTAAAAATTCGCCCTCTATTCTGCAGCCCTCTACGAGGTCGTTCATCCGATTGAAGCATTTCAGAAAAGTGGACTTGCCGCAACCCGAAGGACCTATAAACGCCGTAACCTGTTTTTCGGGTATCTCTATGCTTATGTCTTTTATCGCCTGAAAATCGCCGTACCACAGATTTGCGTTTTTAACGGATACGTTTTTCCCGAATTCGTCTTTTCTCTTATTTTCCATTTTTGCTACCTTTTAATTTTTTATCGAGTTTTTTGGTTATTAAGTTTGCCAGCAGGTTGAGCGCGAGTACGATTACGAGTAGCACGAACGCCGTAGCGTAGGCTTCGTTGAGATGCTGACCTTCGCCCGCGAGCGTATAGAGCGCGACCGCAAGAGTAGTACCGTCGCTCATTACGCCTTTCGGCATAGTGGTAAGACAGTTGCCCATGGTGTATACGAACGGAGCGGATTCGGAAACGACCCTGCCCATAGCGAGTATTATCGCCGAAGCGATACCGGGGAGCGCGCTCGGCAAAACGACTTTGAAAATCGTTCTTACCTTGCCCGCGCCGAGCGCAAGACTGCCCTCGCGCAAAGTGTCGGAAACCGATTTAAGGCTTTCTTCGGTAGATCTGACGACCGTCGGCAAAAGCATTATGGCAATCGTAAGACTGCCCGCCAGAATCGACTGCCTGCCGTTGAGCCATGCCACGAAAGTTACCATACCGAACAACGCGTACACGATAGACGGTACGCCCGCCAGAATATCTATCGCCGAACGAATTACTCTTACTATTTTGCTTCCCTTTTTGGAGTATTCGTTTAAGAAAATCGCCGTAAACACGCCTATCGGAACTGCTATCACGAGGCTTATGCCTACCGTCATAAGAGTAGTTACGATTGCTGGGAAAATCGAAATATTTCTTACCGAATGTTTACCGAATAAAAGTTGCGTAGTTAAATGCGGAATACCGTTCACGCAGACGAAAAGGATTATCGATATAAGCCCTATCGACGCGATAACCGCCGAAACGTAAGCGACTATCTTTCCGATTTTTTCTATTTTTATCGCGTGGAAAAATTTCGCAAGCGGCTCTATAGAGCGTTTCTTACAGGTTTTATCCTTTTTGCCTCCGCTCGTTACGAGCCCCGTCAAAAGATTGATTATAAGTATAAACAACAACAGAACCACGCCCGTAGAAATAAGCGCGCCGAGTTGCAGATCGCCCGCGTAACCCATTTCCATTACGATATTGGCGGTTAAAACTCTGAAACTCTGAAACAACCCTTTGGGGTATTCTACGACGTTGCCTGCAACCATTATAACAGCCATGGTTTCGCCGACCGCTCTGCCGATACCTAAAATTATCGAAGCGACTATGCCCGACTTCGCCGCGGGGACGACCGCCCGGAAAACGGCTTGTTCGTGCGTTGCGCCGAGTGCTCTCGCGCCCTCGTAATAACTGTCGGGTACGGCGTCTATACTCGTTTTGGAAAGCGATACGACGGTAGGCAATATCATAAGCCCTAAAACGAGCGACACGGCAAGAAGTCCGCTGCCGCTGCCCGTTTCGGAAAACACTCCGAGTTTGGGGAGCAATACCACCATTCCGAAAAAGCCGAAGATGACCGACGGAATACCTGCAAGCAGGTTTATTACCGTTACGAACGCGCCTTTGAGTTTTTTAGGGCAGAATTTGGATATGAACACCGCCGTAAAAAAGCCGAGAACGCCGCCTACGAGCACCGAACCGAGCGTTGCGACGATCGTTCCGATAATCATCTTAAACACGCCGTATTTGCCCTTTATTTCGCCCGTAAAGCCGTCGTCTACGTTAGGTTTCCACTCTTTGCCGAATATGAACTTAAAGAACCCTATCCTTCGAAAGGTCGGCACGCTTTTTATTATCAGGAAGGCAAATATCGCGACAACCGCGACTATACACAGAGCCGCGGTGAATGCGAATAATATTTTGAACGATTTTTCTTTTACTTTATTTGAATTCATAAGTTTTTTTACGTCATCGCAATAAAATCGTATCAATGACCTGTTTTTTAATTGTCATTGCGAGGGAGCATAGCGACC
>FR898393.1:0-19631 GCA_000437515.1 Acidiphilium sp. CAG:727
CACGACCCGCAAGGGGTCTCGCAAAGACGGAATCCACATTACTCCGCGGCAATCAAACAATCCGTCATCCCGAGCGTAAGCGTGCCGGGCAAAAATAATGCGGCGGGAGAAGTAAACTTCCCCNNNNGGAGAAGTAAACTTCCCCGCCGCATAAATTTACGTTATATTAAATCAATCTTTGAATTTTTCACGGTTCGCGTTGTACGAAGTGTGAAGCAATTCGTGAGCCTTATGAGAATTCGGTTCGCCGAGGAACTTTTCGTAAAGTTCGATAATCTGCTTATTCTCGTGCGAAAGTCTGTTCTTCTTCATGCGGTCTTCTTTGTAAAGCGCGGCGGCTCTCTTCTCTTTATAAGTATCGAGAATGTCGTCGTCTTCGTTCGGCATAAAGCACGGCTTTACGTAAGGTTGTCCGCCGCCCGCAACGCAACCGCCGGGACAACCCATGATTTCGATGAATTGATAAGGACTCTTGCCCGCCCTGATTTCGTCGAGCAATACTTTCGCATTCTTCATTCCGTGCGCGACCGCGACTCTTACTTCGGCTCCGCCGAGATTATAAGTCGCTTCTTTTATGCCGTCAAGACCTCTTACGTCTTTGATTTCGGGGTCTGCGAGTTCTTTGCCCGTGAGTTTCTTCGCCGCCGTACGAAGAGCCGCTTCCATAACGCCGCCCGTCGCGCCGAAGATAACGCCCGCGCCCGAATATTCGCCGACTATGTCGTTGTCGAATTCTTCTTCAGGGAGTCTGTTCCACATAATACCCGCGCGACGGATAATTCTCGCAAGTTCGCGGGTGGTCAGAACGGCGTCGACGTCGCTAAGACCGTTGGTTTTAAGTTCTTCGCGTTGCGCTTCGTACTTTTTGGCGGTACAAGGCATAATCGAAACGACGAACATGTCTTCGGGTTTTACGCCCGTTTTTTCAGCATAATAAGTCTTAAGAATCGCGCCCATCATCTCGTGCGGAGATTTGCAGGAAGAAAGGTGCGGGATAAGATCCGCGTAGTTGTATTCGCAGTAGTTGATCCAGCCGGGCGAACAGGAAGTAATCATCGGCAATACGCCGCCGTCTTTGATTCTTCCGAGAAGTTCGGTTGCTTCTTCCATAATAGTAAGATCCGCGCCGAAGTTGGTATCGAATACTTTTTTGAAACCGAGCCTTCTGAGAGCCGCAACCATTTTACCCGTAGCGAGCGTTCCGACCTTGTCGCCGAATTCTTCGCCGAGCGCAGCCCTTACCGCGGGAGCGGTTTGCACTACTACGTATTTGCCTTTCGCGAACGCTTCGTCTACTTTAGCCACGTCCGAAACTTCCATCAACGCGCCCGTCGGGCAGACTGTTACGCACTGACCGCAAAGAATACAGGGAGAGTTTGCGAAACTTCTGTTTTCCGCGGGGGCAACGATAGTGTTGAACCCTCTCTTTTCAAAGCCCAGAATACCGAGCCCGTGAGCGTTTTTACATCTCGCGACGCATCTTCCGCAGAGAATACATTTGGAAGTATCGCGATAGATAGACGGGCTTAATTTATCGATAGTGGCAGGAGTTTTCGCGCCCGCATACATACCTTCTCTCGCCCCGACGAGTTTGGCTACGTGCAGAAGTTCGCATTTGCCGTTCTTGTCGCACTGCTGGCAGTTCTGATTGTGATTGGAAAGAAGAAGTTCAACCGACGTTCTTCTTGCTTCCGTAGCCTTGGGGGTGGAAATCTTTATTTCCATACCCTCGGAAACGGGATATACGCACGACGCAACCAGCCCTCTCGCGCCGGTCGCCTCAACTAAGCACACGCGGCAGGAACCTTGCGAACATTCGCCGTGATTGAACGAGCAGAGCGAAGGAATTTCATAACCGCATTTCTTCGCCGCTTCGAGTATGGTCAGACCTTCTTCGACCTGATAAGGAACGCCTTCGATTTTAATGTTTAACATTTATTACTCTCCTTATATCTTGCTGATCGCGCCGAACTTACACGAAGCGATACACATTCCGCACTTGATACATTTGTTCGTATCGATTACGAACGGTTCTTTACCGACTACGCCGGTAATCGCGCCGACGGGGCATTTACGAGCGCAAAGACTGCACTTTTTACACTTGTCGGGGTCGATCGCATAGCGCATAAGGCTCTTACAAACGTGAGCGGGACACTCTTTCTTCTCGATATGAGCAAGATATTCGTTTTTGAAGTGCGCAAGCGTGGAAAGTATGGGGTTGGGAGCGGTTTGACCCAGACCGCAAAGAGAGTTACTCTTAACGTTTGCGGCAAGTTCTTCGAGAGCCGCAAGGTCGTCCATAGTTCCTTTTCCTTCGGTTATCTTCGTAAGTATTTCGAGCATTCTCTTGGTGCCGATACGGCAGGGCGAGCATTTACCGCAGGATTCGTCGCAGATGAATTCCATATAGAATTTCGCGACGTCTACCATACAGTTGTCTTCGTCCATTACTATCGCCCCGCCCGAACCCATCATCGAGCCTTTCGCCACGAGATTGTCGTAGTCGATAGCCGCGTCGAGGTCGTCTTTGGTAAGACAGCCGCCGGACGGTCCGCCGGTCTGAATGGCCTTGAATTCTTTATTATGGGGAATACCGCCGCCTATATCGTATACGAGTTCGCGAAGAGTAGTACCCATCGGGACTTCCACAAGACCTACGTTGTTGATTTTTCCGCCGAGCGCGAAAACCTTGGTGCCTTTGGACTTTTCGGTACCGTACTTGGCAAATTCCGCCGCGCCCTCGCGCATGATATACGGAACGCAGGCAAGCGTTTCTACGTTATTGATAATGGTGGGTTTCTGCCAAAGCCCCTTGACCGCGGGGAACGGAGGACGGGGTCTGGGCATACCGCGCTGACCTTCTATGGAGTTAAGAAGCGCGGTTTCTTCGCCGCAGACGAACGCGCCCGCTCCCAGACGGATATGTACTCTGAACGAGAAACCCGTACCGAGTATGTTATCGCCGAGAAGACCTACTTCTTCGGCTTGTTTCATCGCCAGTTTAAGTCTGTTGACCGCTACGGGGTATTCCGCGCGGACGTAGAAATAACCGTTCTGCGCGCCGATCGCGTAACCCGCGATCATCATGCCCTCGATAACGCCGAGAGGATTACCTTCGAGTATCGACCTGTCCATGAACGCGCCCGGATCTCCTTCGTCGCCGTTACATACGACGTATTTTTCGCCTTCGGGTTGAGCGTAGGCAAACTGCCACTTTCTGCCCGTCGGGAAACCGCCGCCGCCTCTGCCGCGCAGTCCGCTGTCGAGAATTTCTTTGATGACGTCGGCTCTGTCCATTTTAAGCGCGCGTACCAAACCCTTGAACGCGCCCGCACCGAGGTTCTCGTTTATATCTTCGGGGTTAAGGCTTCCGCAGCCGTGAAGAGCGATACGAACCTGCTTTTTATAGAAATTTATATCGTCCTGTTTTTTAACCTTTTCCTGCGTAACGGGGTCTACGTAAAGAAGTCTTTCGACTACTTCGCCGCCGATCAAATCCGCGTTTACGATTTCTTCTACGTCGGACAAATGCACCATACGATACAGAGTGTCTTCGGGGTAAATTTTAACGAAAGGTCCTTGCGAACAGAAACCGAAACAACCTACCTGATTTACGGTTACTTTATCGCCGAGATTCTTTTCTGCAATAAGTTTTTCGAATTCCGCTTTGATTTCGTCGGAGTGGGAAGACAAACAACCCGTACCGCCGCAAAGCACTACGTGTCTTTTCCCGTCCGCGCCCGTGAATTTGGCGTCAAGACATTTACTGCACTTCGAACTTATCTTTTCGAGTTCCTGAAAATTCTTTATCATGGGGTTAAGCCTCCTGCGCTCTGTAACTTTCTATAATCTGAGGAACGCCGTCAACGGTCATTTTCGGGTAAACCGTACCGTTAATGGTAACGGCGGGGGCGATACCGCACGCGCCTATACAACGAAGAGCGTCAAGAGTAAACAAGCCGTCGTCGGACGTTTCGCCCGGTTTGATATGAAGCAAATCCGAAAACTTATCTATAATCTGTTGCGCGCCTTTGACGTAGCAAGCCGTTCCCAGACAACAACCGATAACGTACTTGCCCTTCGGTTTAAGCGAGAAAAACGAGTAGAAAGTTACGACGCCGTAAATTTCCGCAACCGAAATACCCGTCCTTTCGGAAACGAGTTCCTGTACTTCGAGCGGAATGTAACCGTACTCTTTCTGCACGTCGCTTAAAATCATCATAAGCGGAGTTCTTTCATCGACGTATCTGTCGCAGATCTCGTTGATCTTCTTTACCGCCGATTCCTGTAAATGTGCCATTGTGTCCTCCTTGGAGTGGAATAAAAAAAATTTCTTGTTTTGCGTGTATAGCCTCGCGCGGCGGTATTATAAATAACACATAACCGTTATGTCGGCATATAACCATATTATATATCAAAACAGCGTAAGTGTCAACCCGCTTACGCTGTTTTTTGCAATTTTCAAATCATTATTTTTTATCGATAAACCCGAACGATTTACGCCGTTAAAGCCGCAGATTACGCGGTTTTGAGTATTCGGTTTACGCTGAAAGATACGGCGTAGGCAAGAGCCATTTTCGCAAGATCGGGGATAATAAACGGAACTACGCACTTAAGCAATATACCGTATATCTGTTCGGTCGTTCCGTTCGTGTAAATAAACGCGTACCAGAGCGTTCCGAAAGTATACAGAACGGCAAGCCCGACGACCGACGCGCCTATCTTTACGAAAACGTTATCGCGATATTTACCGAAACAAATCGTAATCAGACCGTAGACTAAACACTGCGCTATAAAGCCGAGTATGTAACCGCCCGTAGGCCCGACAAGCGCTCCCACGCCGCCCCGGAAGCCCGAAAAGACGGGCGCGCCGACCAAGCCCAGCAACACGTATATCGAAACCGATATAAGAGCCTTCCACCAGCCGAGCATAAAACACGCCAGAAAAACGGCGAAAGTCTGCATCGTAAACGGTACGGCGGGTATCTGGACGGTGAGCCAGGAACAAACGGCTATTATCGCGACGAACAGCGCGATTCTTACCATATCTCTTACTTTCATATTATTTAACTTCTCTCCTTAAAGCGAATAAATATCCTAAACCTAAAAACACAGCCGAATAAACGACGGGGAACGTCCACGCTTTCAGAACGACTTTATTAGTCATAGGCAGTGTGTCCATATCGTTCAAAGCTGCCTCCAACATCCATTGAGAAAGGTCGTAAGAAACCGACGTGCTTAAACCAATAAGTATAGCGGTCAATAAAAACATTCCGAAAAAGTTTACGACTACCGCGATTATCGGATTTCCCACGACTTCCGAAACGCCGAAAAATACGCAGGTAAAGCCGCACTCGCAAAAAGCGGATAAAAAGAGCATATACGCCGCTTCTCCGGCTAATTTGGGAGTAAACCCGCTATTCGGTATAACGGACGAGCCTAAAATTAACATTAACCCGATTTGAAGCCCGCAAATCATTAAGTTTGCCGCCATACAAGCGATTAACTTTGACATAAAGTTTTGCGTACGAGTGTAACCTTTGCCGAATACGGTTTTAACCGCTCCGTTCGCGTAATCTCCGCACGCAAACAAAGGTACGAACACTGCCGCCCCGAACATAATTAAACCGTACGGGTCAAAACGCAATATGTAATCTACGAAATAAGCGTCTTTACCCGTAAAATCGAAAATCGATATGACGTTCTGTATTAAAACAAGCCCGATAATAATATAGAAAACGACGTTGCGGAACAATTTACGGAATTGATATTTAAGTAAATTCAACATATCACGCCCCCGTTCTGTCGATAAAGTATTGTTCGACGTCGCCGTGAAGCGCAGTAAGTTCTTCTACGCTTACGCCGCCCGCCGCCAGCAAGGAGTTGACCGAAGAAGGCTTCGTTTCGACGGGCAAAAGAATAACGTTTCCGTCGCGTTTGATTTGCTCGGCGGCAAAGCCGTTTTCGAGTAAAATCTTTTCGGCTTTTTCTCCGTCGTCTACGACTACTTTAAGTCCGCTTTCGACGCGTTTAAGCAATTCGTCGGCAGTAATTTCTTCGATTAAAACGCCGTCGTTTATTATTCCGTAACGGGTAACGATTTTTGAAAGTTCGTCAAGTAAATGACTTGAAATCAAAAAGGTAACGCCCTTTTCGCGGTTGAGTTTAAGCACGCAATCACGTACTTCCTTTATCCCCTCGGGGTCGAGCCCGTTTATCGGCTCGTCTAAAATAAGCGCTTCGGGGTCGCCCAACAGAGCGATTGCTATACCGAGCCTTTGCTTCATGCCGAGCGAGAATTTGCCCGCGCGTTTTTTGCCCGTGTCGGCAAGTCCGACGAGTTCGAGAAGTTCTTTTATTTTATCGTCGTCGCCGCCCGAAAGAAGAGCGAATCTCTTCATATTTTCGTAGGCGGTACATGTTCTGAACAGTCCGGGAGCCTCTATAAGCGAGCCTATCTTTCTGCGACCTTTATTCAGATCGTTATCGCCGAAAAGAGTGATTTCGCCGCCGCTGGGAACGGCAAGCCCCAAAATCAATTTCATCGCCGTCGTTTTACCCGCTCCGTTTTTACCGATAAAGCCGTAAATATCCCCGCGATAAACGGTCATATTAACGTCGCTTACCACGGTTTTTTTGCCGTAACGCTTGGTTAAACCCACGGTTTTGATTATTTCTTCCACTCTCGTTTTCCCCTTTACGTTTCTTATTTCTTTTCTTCGGTTTTATCGGCTTCTTTAACCGCTTCCGCAACGGATTTCACGGCGGGTTTAAGTTCTTCGCTCGCTTCGTTTATCACAGGAACGGCTTCGTTTTTGGTATATCTCATTATTTCGCGTTGGAACGCAAAACCGAGCAACGCCCCGCCTATTCCGAGCATAGGCACGCCTATAAACAACAGCCAGAAAAGTTTGGGCATGCCCTTCATATTCATTGCGGTAGTGAAAAAATCCACCATACCCGTAACGGTACACGCAAGACCTATCGCAAGTACGATAAAGCCGATAATTTTAAGCCTTGTTTTTACTTTGTTATGTTTGTCGTTATTCATTTTTAACTCCCGAAAATTATTACTATAAACCGTTACGCCGCTCTGCCGATAGACGTAAACGCAAGAATAAGTATAATCGCGTACAACCAGACGATAACCCATATTACCGTACTGATAATACCTATTACCAGCCCCGCAATGCCTAACCCGTTACAGGAAGCGTATTTTTTACGCATCCCCATGGAAACCGCGCTTAAAATAAGCCCGATAACGGAGGCTATCGCGTAAAAATATCCTAAACCGAGCGACAACAACGAAACTACGAAGCCCGCTATGGCTAACCCGTTTACGCCTTTCGGCTCGATTTTCCGAGCGTCGGCGGGTTGAGTGCGATTTTCGTCGTTCGCGGTTATCTCAACCGATTTTTCGTCGGCGGTTTTCATAATAGAAATATCTTCCGCCTGCGCTCGTTCGGCGGAGCGTTCTATTTTTTTGCCGCAGTTCGGGCAGAAATCCGAACCGTCGTCGAGTTTACACCCGCATTCTTTACAAAACATACGTTTCCTCCTTTAATCGACCGATGCCGGACAAGAATAATACGTCGGCATACGTCGTTATACGTATATTATATATTGTCGGTCGGTCGGTTGTCAATCGTTTTAGCCAGAAAACACGGCGCAAGACCGAGTTCAAACGCAATAAAAATACGGGCGAAAACCGAAGTTTTCGCCCGTAAGGCATAGTTTGTTCTTATTTTCAGCCGACTTGCTCGTCGTCCGTATCGTCGGGTACAGACGTCGTCGAGTTGAACTGCGGCGCAAGTTCTTTATACGCCTTAACGCCCGTACCGGCAGGAATAAGTTTACCGATAATGACGTTTTCTTTAAGACCCATAAGCGGGTCGATCTTGTTGTGAATAGCCGCGTCGGTAAGGACTTTGGAAGTTTCCTGGAAGGAAGCCGCCGACAGGAACGATTCGGTCGCGAGAGCCGCTTTGGTAATACCGAGCAAGATCCTCTTCGACATTGCGGGTCTGCCGCCGTTTTCGAGTACTCTTGCGTTCTCTTCGTCGAGCGTAAGCATATCCACGCATTCGCCCGGAAGGAAACTAGTATCGCCGCCCGCAAGAACTTTGACCTTACGAAGCATCTGATTGACTATGATTTCGACGTGTTTATCGTTAATGTCAACGCCCTGACTGCGGTAAACGGACTGAACTTCTCTTAAAATATAATCCTGAACGGCTTTGAAACCTTTGGTTTTAAGAATAGTCTGCGGGTTGACCGAACCGCCCGTCAATACGGCGCCGGATTCTACTTCGTCGCCGCTCTTCACGCGGAGATCCGCGCTGAACGGAATAACGTAATCTTTGGTAGATCCGTCTTTTTCGTTCTTGACCGTAACGTGTCTTACGCCGTCCTTTTCGCTGACGGTAACGACGCCTTCGTGATCGCAGACGATTGCTTCGCCCTTCGGTTTTCTTGCTTCGAACAATTCTTCTACACGCGGAAGACCTTGGGTTATATCGCCCGTGGACGCTATACCGCCCGTGTGGAAGGTTCTCATCGTCAACTGCGTACCGGGTTCGCCGATGGACTGCGCCGCGATGATACCTACCGCTTCGCCTACCTGAACGGGAAGCGAGTTACTCATGTTCTTACCGTAGCACTTGGCGCAAACGCCGTACTTCGATTTACAGGTAAATACGCTTCTGATAACGACTTTTTCGATACCGGCTTTGCAGATCTGTTTAGCCTTATCTTCGGTTATCATTACGTTTGCGGGAACGATAACTTCGCCCGTGGTCGGGTCTACGATATCTTTCGGGCTGAAACGACCGTTGATACGATCTTCGAGGCTTTCGATAATCTCGCCTTTAAGACCCTTGATCGCTTCGATTTCCATACCCTTTTCGTCGCCGCAGTCTTCGTCTCTTATAATTACGTTATGCGAAACGTCTACGAGCCTACGGGTAAGGTAACCGGAGTCTGCCGTCTTCAACGCCGTATCGGCAAGACCTTTACGTCCGCCGTGCGAAGAAATGAAGTATTCGAGAACCGAAAGACCTTCACGGAAGCAGGACTTAACGGGAATTTCGATGATTTTACCGTTGGGGTTGGTCATAAGACCGCGCATGCCCGCAAGTTGTTTGATCTGGTCGATAGAACCACGCGCGCCGGAGTCCGCCATCATCCAGATGGGGTTGAACTTACGGAGCGTGAGTTTGAGTTCTTCGGAAACGTCCGCGGTCGCTTTCGTCCATACGTCGACGGTCGCTTTATAGCGTTCGTCGTCGGTCATGATACCGCGTTTATATTTCTTTTCGATACGAATGACTTCTTCGCTCGCCTTGTCGATAATTTCTTTCTTCTCGGCGGGAACCTGCATATCGAATACCGAAGTGGTGATAGCGGCAACCGTGGAATACTTATAACCGAGCGACTTGATGTAGTCGAGCGTATCCGCCGCGCATACCGACCCGCGGGATTTGAAGCAGGCGTCTACTATCTTTTTGAGTTGGCTCTTGCCGACGAGGAAGTTGATTACGAACTGAAGATAACTGTCTTTGTCTTCGGGTTTTCTTTCCGTAAAGCCTTTGCCCTCGATGTCCTGCGGAATCTGCTGGTTGAATATGATTCTGCCTGCAGTCGTCTTTATGATGCCCGTATGCGTCGTGCCGTCGGGCAGGAATACTTTACGACGAACGTAAATTTCGTCCTGACACCAGAGTTGTTTGGTCTGATAAGCCATCAACGCTTCGTCTACGGACGCGTACACGTCGGGTTCGTAGCGGTTGATTACGATACGTTCGGCGTGTTCGTCGCCTTCTTTCGTTATAGCGCAACTTACGATTACGTTCTTAACTACCCTTACGTTTCTTGCGTACAAACCGTCTTTATCCGCTTCGGCAACGACTACCTTTTCTTCGATTTTTTCGTCGGACGGAAGGTACTTCATGTTCTTTTCGTCGTAGAAGCAACCGTCGTCGCCAAGGACGTATTCGTTATCTTTTTCGTCGTAATACTTGCCCTCTTCTCTGCGGGTGATGGTAAGGTAATAGCAACCGAGTACCATATCCTGCGAGGGCGACATGACGGGTTTACCGTCGGAAAGTTTAAGAATGTTGTTGGATGCGAGCATCAAAAATCTCGCTTCCGCCTGCGCTTCTATCGAAAGGGGAACGTGAACGGCCATCTGGTCGCCGTCGAAGTCGGCGTTGAACGCGCCGCATACGAGCGGGTGAAGTTTTATCGCTCTGCCTTCGATAAGAACGGGCTCGAACGCCTGAATCGACAATCTGTGAAGCGTCGGCGCGCGGTTAAGAAGAACGGGGTAATCTTTGATTACGTCTTCGAGAATATCCCATACTTCGGGTTTCATTCTTTCGACCGTTCTCTTCGCGCTCTTTATGTTATGGCACTTATTCTGCTCTACGAGTTTCTTCATTACGTAGGGCTTGAAAAGTTCGATAGCCATTTCTTTGGGAAGACCGCACTGATAGAGTTTGAGTTCGGGACCTACGACGATAACCGAACGACCGGAATAGTCTACTCGCTTACCGAGGAGGTTCTGACGGAAACGACCCTGTTTACCGCGGAGAATAGCAGACAAAGATTTAAGATCTCTGTTGCCCGCGCCGGAAACGGCTTTGCCTCTGCGGCCGTTGTCGATAAGTGCGTCTACGGCGTCCTGAAGCATTCTCTTTTCGTTTCTTATGATGATTTCGGGCGCGCCGTACTCTATAAGTTTTTTAAGACGGTTATTTCTGTTGATAACCCTTCTGTAAAGGTCGTTCAAATCGGACGTGGCAAATCTGCCGCCGTCGAGTTGAATCATAGGACGAAGATCCGGCGGAATTACGGGAATTACGTCGAGAATCATCCATTCGGGGCGGCTTCCGCTCTTGCGGAACGCTTCGACTATATCCAACCTCTTTATAGCCTTCTGGCTCTTCTGACTGTCGGGATTGTCTTCGATAATCGCCCTTAATTCTTTGCTTTCCTTTTCGAGGTCGACAGCCATCAGAAGTTCTTTGATCGCTTCGGCGCCCATGCCGACCTTAAAGGCGTTTTCGCCGTATTTTTCTACGGCTTCTCTGTATTCTCTGTCGTTGATAACCTGCTTATATTCGAGGTCGGTTACGCCCGGATCGAGTACGACGTAGCAGGCGAAGTATATAACCTGTTCGAGTTGCTTGGGGGGCATATCGATCATAAGACCGATACGCGAAGGAACGCCCTTGAAGTACCATATATGGGATACGGGAGCGGCAAGTTCGATATGACCCATTCTCTCCCTTCTTACCTTGGCTTTGGTAACTTCGACGCCGCACTTTTCGCAGACTATACCTTTATATCTGATTCTCTTATACTTACCGCAATGACATTCCCAGTCCTTGGTAGGTCCGAAAATTCTTTCGCAGTACAAACCGTCTTTTTCGGGTTTTTGCGTGCGGTAGTTAATGGTTTCGGGACGGGTAACTTCGCCGTAAGACCATTCTCTGATCTTTTCGGGCGATGCTACGCTTATCTGTATCGAATTGAAATTGTTAAGTTCAAACATTTCTTACCTCCGCTTAAATATCGTCGTCCGAGTCTAAATCGTCGAGATCGTCGTAATCGTCGAACAAGTCGCTCGATTTGAAATCTTCGTCGTCCGCCGCGGGAGCGATAGTGTCGAGATCGTCGAAAAGAAGATTCTCGTCGTCATCTTCTTCCGCCGCGCCGTGTTCTTCGTCCTTGCCGAGATCGAGATCGACGTAATCGTAACGTTCTTTCTCCCTTTCGCCGAGATTGACGTCGTCGACGTCTTCGGTAAGGTCTTTAAGATTGATTTCTTCGTGGTTTTCGGTAAGCACTTTCATATCGAGAGCAAGCGATTGCAACTCTTTGAGAAGAACTTTGAAGGATTCGGGGATACCCGGTTCGGAAATGTCGTTGCCCTTTACGATCGATTCGTAGGTCTTTACCCTGCCGACGACGTCGTCGGATTTGACCGTAAGAATTTCCTGCAAAATATGCGACGCGCCGTACGCTTCGAGCGCCCAGACTTCCATTTCGCCGAAACGCTGTCCGCCGAATTGGGCTTTACCGCCGAGGGGTTGTTGCGTTACCACCGAGTACGGTCCTACCGAACGAGCGTGGATCTTATCGTCTACGAGGTGGTGCAACTTAATCATATACATATAACCGACGGTTACTCTGTGTTCGAACGGTTCGCCCGTTCTTCCGTCGTAAAGTTGAATCTTGCCGTCTACTTCGCCGTAGGGGTTGACGAAGTGATTTTCGCGGAGAAGTTCTCTTATATCGGTTTCGCTCGCGCCGTCGAATACGGGGGTTGCGATCTTCCAGCCGAGTTGCTTGCATACGAGCGAAAGGTGTACTTCGAGTACCTGACCGATGTTCATACGCGAGGGAACGCCCAGCGGGTTAAGAACGATCTGGAGCGGCGTACCGTCTGCCATAAACGGCATATCCGCTTCGGGAAGTATTCTCGAAACGACGCCCTTATTACCGTAACGTCCCGCCATCTTGTCGCCGACGGAAATCTTTCTCTTCTGCGCGATATAAACTCTTATAAGTTTGTTTACGCCGGGAGAAAGTTCGTCTTTGTTGGCTCTCGTGAACCTCTTTACGTCTACGACTATACCGCCTTCGCCGTGAGGAACGCGGAGCGAGGAATCTCTTACTTCTCTCGCCTTATCGCCGAAGATTGCCCTTAAAAGCCTTTCTTCGGGCGTGAGTTCGGTTTCTCCCTTCGGGGTAACCTTTCCTACGAGAATATCGCCGCTGGTAACTTCCGCGCCTATTCTTATGATACCTTCTTCGTCGAGGTCTTTAAGCGCGTCGTCGCCGACGTTGGGAATATCTCTCGTAATCTCTTCGTCGCCGAGTCTGGTTTCGCGACACTCGATTTCGTGTTCTTCTATATGGATAGAAGTGAAAAGGTCGTTCTGAACGAGTTTTTCGGAGAGAAGTATAGCGTCTTCGTAGTTATAACCTTCCCACGTCATGAAGCCTATGAGAATGTTTCTGCCGAGCGCGAGTTCGCCGTCGCATGTCGCGGGGCCGTCGGCGAGAATGTCGCCTTTCTTCACCTTGTCGCCCGTGCTTACGATGGGATGTTGGTTAAGACACGTACCCTGGTTGGAACGCGTGAATTTTTTAAGATTGTAAACCCTGTCGGATCCGAGCGCGGTGCCGTCGTCTTCGGTAACGATTATCTCGCTGCCCGAAACGTATTTGACCGTACCCGCCTCTTTCGCGATGACGAGAACGCCCGAATCGTAAGCGATTTTCGCTTCGATGCCCGTACCTACGATAGGAGTTTCGGGTTTGAGAAGCGGAACTGCCTGACGTTGCATGTTAGAGCCCATGAGCGCGCGGTTCGTATCGCAGTTTTCAAGGAAGGGAATAAGCGCGGTGGCGACCGAAACGAGTTGCTTCGGCGATACGTCAACGTAGTCGATTTCTTCTTTCGGAAGTTCGGTGATTTCGTCCCTTCTTCTGCAAGCGACACGCGCGTTCAGGAATCTGCCCTCTTCGTCGAGCGGTTCGTTTGCCTGCGCGATTACGAAAGCGTCTTCTTCGTCGGCGGTAAGGTAATCTACTATATCCGTAACCTTGCCCGTCGCTTTATCTACTCTTCTGTAAGCCGATTCGATAAATCCGTATTCGTTTACTTTGGCGTAAGCCGAAAGCGAAGTGATAAGACCGATGTTCTGACCTTCGGGGGTTTCTATCGGACACATACGTCCGTAGTGAGTATAGTGAACGTCGCGGACTTCGAAAGTGGCGCGTTCTCTGTTCAAGCCGCCCGGCCCCAATGCGGAAAGTTTACGCTTATGCGTAAGTTCGGCGATCGGGTTCGTCTGATCCATGAATTGAGAAAGTTGCGACGATCCGAAAAACTCTTTGATCGCGCTCGATACGGGACGCACGTTTACGAGTCCCGTCGGCGATACGTCTTTGGGATCCTGCGTGGACATTCTCTCTTTGATAACCCTTTCGAGTCTTGAAATACCGATTCTGAACTGGTTCTGCAAAAGTTCGCCTACCGAGCGGACTCTTCTGTTGCCGAGGTGGTCGATATTGTCTACCGTGCCGATGCCGTAGTTAAGGTCGAGGTTCAAAGATACCGTCGCGACGATGTCGTCTACCGTGATATGTTTATGGTTGAGCTTGTCGAGAGCGAGTTTGACGTTCTTCTTCTGCTCCGCAGAGAGTTTTTCGGGAACTTCCCCGCCGAGAATATCGAACAACTGACCGCAGGAGTAAACGAACTTTCTGCGAAGTTCTCTTCTCTTTTCGGCGTTCTTCTTGTCTTCGGGTTTGAGTTCCGCTCCGTCTTCCGCGACGACTTCGGACATATAGAATACGTTATTGATTTCTTCTACGTGTCTGTCGGCGACGTCTTCTACCGTGCTGCCTTTGAGTTCTTCCGCCAAAGACTTTTCAAACCTGAAATTGGGATAATGTATGTTTTCGGTAAGACCGAAGATATGGTGATCAAGCCCCGTAATCGCCTTGAATTCGACTACGTTGTTGGCAATAATCTTATGAGGACCCGCTTCGGTCGCGACCATAATTTCGTTTATACCGCTGTTTTGTATAAGTTTCGCGGCTTCGGCGGAGATGACTTCGCCTTTCGCGGCGAGCAGTTCGCCGTCTTCGTTTACTATATCTTCGTAAGCGGTGCAACCTACCGCCCTTACGCCCATATTGAGGCGTTTGTTGAACTTATATCTGCCGACTTTCGCGCAGTCGTAACGGCGCGGATCGTAAAAGAGATTTTTCAGTTGAATTCTTACGGCTTCGCCGGTGGGAACTTCGCCGGGACGGATACGTCTGTAAAGTTCGTACAAACCGCCCTCTTCGGTACAGTCGGTATCTTTCGCCATCGTCGCCTTTATCATAGCGTCGTCGCCGAAAATCGCCGTGATTTCTTCGTTCGTACCGAAGCCGAGCGCGCGCAAAAGCAAGGACGCCGTAAGTTTACGCGTTCTGTCTACTTTTACCCAAAGCACGTTATCCGCGTCCTGTTCGAATTCGAGCCACGCGCCTCTGTTGGGGATAACCGTCGTCTGATAGAGTTTTTTACCCGACTTGGAATATTCGAAACCGTTGTATACGCCGGGGGAACGAACGAGTTGCGAAACGATAACGCGTTCCGCGCCGTTGATGATGAACGAACCGTTGTCGGTCATCTTCGGAAGTTCGCCCATGAAAACGTCCTGATCGATGATTTCGCCCGTAACCTTATTGACAAGCCTTACTTTTACCTTTAACTGAACGGCGTACGTGGCGTCGCGGTCGCGACATTCCTTTTCGTCGTACTTGGGTTTGTCCGCAAGAGAGTGGTCGAGAAAGTAGAGTTCGAAACGATCCGAATAGTCGGTAATCGGCGAATAATCTTCGAAAACTTCGCTGATCCCTTCTTCGATGAAACTCTTGTAAGAATCGCGTTGAATCTCGATAAGATAGGGCATCGGCTGCACTTCTTCGATCTTCGCAAACGTTCTTCTCTCGACGTTGCCGAACCTTCTGATAGGTAAATTGCGCGTCATTAAAATCTCTCCTTTGATTTTTATTGCAAATTGTCTTGATTTAATTTTCGTTTAGGTGTATAATCGTGCCGTAAGCGATAAGAAAATCATGCGTTTCGTTACGCGATTTTTACTAAAAAAAGTCAAAAAGGCGTAAAAAGACGCTATTATAGATTTTATAGCATTATGAGATTATAGGGCAAAATCTACAATCTGTCAAGCGTTTTGAACGTTTTTAATAAAATTACTAAAAAAATCGGTGAATTTTTATGAGAATAGACAAATTTCTGAAAGTTTCGCGGTTGCTTAAACGCCGTACAGTCGCCAACGACGCCGTAAAAGGCGGTAGAGTAATGGTCGGCGGAAGAGAAGTAAAACCCGCCTATCAACTTAAAATCGGCGACGAAGTGGAAATCCGTTTCGGCGACGAAACGGTAAAATTCCGCGTTTTATCGCTTAATCCCGTCGTTAAAAAAGACGACGCTTCTTCACTTTACGAGATAATACGATGACTTCGGCGGTACTCGTGTGCGCGGGCAAAGGCGAACGCGCGAATTTCGGATTCAATAAACTTCTTAAAGAAGTAGACGGCGTGCCCGTATTCGAGAAAACCCTTTACGCGTTTTATTCTCACCCCGCGATCGACGAAATAATCGTCGTATGCGCGGAAAAAGACGAAGCGACGTTTTCGGCGATTGCGGAAAAACTCGGCGCGAAAGTAAAATTCGTCCGCGGCGGCAAAGACCGCTCGGCTTCGGTTGAAAACGGAGTAAACGAGGCGAAAGGCGAAATAGTCGTCGTGCACGACGGGGCTCGACCTTTCGTTTCGGCGAAAATAATTACGGACTGCGTGAACTCGGCGATAGAGTTCGGTTCGGGCGTGGCGTGCGTCCCCGCCACCGACACCACGGCGAAAATCGCCTACGACGGCGAAGACAAATATATAGTTTCCGCTGCGCGCAATAATATATATAAGGTCCAGACGCCGCAGGCGTTTAACAAAAAATTACTTCTGAAAGCCTTTTCGCTTAAAACCGGCGACGAAGTATTTACGGACGAATCGGGGCTGTTTGCGAAATATATCGGGCGATGCAGAGCGGTAAACGGTAACGAACGAAACCGTAAACTTACCACGGCGGAAGATTTTGCCCCGGGCGAAAATCTGCGCGCCGGCGTCGGGTTCGATTTGCACAGACTCGTCGAGGGCAGAAAACTCGTACTCGGCGGAATAGAAATCCCGAACGACAAAGGCTTACTCGGTCACAGCGACGCGGACGTACTTCTTCACGCGGTTTCGGACGCGCTTTTGTCTTCTGCGTCGCTGGGCGATATAGGCAAGCACTTCCCCGACACCGACGAAAAGTATAAAGGCGTTTCGAGCGTTATATTATTCGATAAGGTAAAAGAAATGCTCGAAGAAAACGGATATAAAATAGTAAACGTAAGCGCGGTAATAATGGCGCAAAAACCGAAGTTATCGCCGTTCGTAAAAGCGATGACGGAAAATCTCGCTTCGCTTTGCGGCGTAGCGCCCGACCGCGTAGGAATCACCTGCACCACTTTGGAAGGGATAGGCACGGTAGGCAGAGAAGAAGGCATAGCGGTATCGGCTTACTGTTTAACGGAGAAAATCACCCGATAAATCCGCAACGACGGGTTAAAAACGTCATCCCGAGCGATGCGAAGCCCCGCGGAGCGTGTAAACATTTATAAAATCATAGGAAAAACGTATGGCAAAAACCAAAACGACGAGCAGATACGTATGCTCGGAATGCGGCGCGGTAACACCCGGCTGGCTCGGAAGATGTCCGTCCTGCGGCACTTTCGGCTCGATAACCGAAGAACTTATCGAAACCGCAACGCAAAACGACAAAAAACAAACGCAGAGAAACTACGAACGCCCCGTAAGACTGGGCGACGTGGCGGCGGAAAAGACCGTAAGAATAAATTCGGGCGTGGACGAACTCGACACCGTTCTCGGCGGCGGTATAGTACCGTCGTCGCTCGTACTTCTCGGCGGCGACCCCGGCATAGGCAAATCCACACTTATGACGCAGGTAGCGTGTACGCTTTCCGAAAAATACAAAGTGCTTTACGCTTCGGCGGAAGAGAGCCGCGCGCAGGTAAGAATGAGATGCGAAAGGCTTAAAGGCGATTTTTCGGAACTTATGGTGATAAACGAAACCTCGCTCGACAATATTTTAGACTGCGCCGACGGATACGACTTTTTAATCGTGGACTCCATTCAGGCGGTCTACCTCGAAGAAATGAATTCTTCGGCGGGCAGCGTGGGGCAGATTAAAGAGTGCGCTTCCCGTCTTATGCGTTTTGCAAAGTCGGGTAAAACGACCGTATTCGTAATAGGGCACGTAACCAAAGACGGCGCGATCGCGGGGCCGAAAGTTCTCGAACACATTATGGATACGGTACTCTATTTCGAGGGGCAACCGCAGGACAACTACAAACTTCTGCGCGCGGTCAAAAACCGTTTCGGTTCGGCGCAGGAAGTCGGCGTTTTCGAAATGCGCGAAGACGGCGTACGCGGGGTTAAAGACTACGACGGCATTTTCGTTTCCGACGAACGCGGTAACGAACCCGGTACGATAGTAACCCCTACGATTTCGGGCAACAGGTGCATGGCGGTAGAGATTCAGACGCTGCTTTCCAAAACCGCTTTCGGGCTTCCGAGAAGAATGCCGGTAGGGATAGATATGAACAGGCTGCTTTTAATGCTCGCCGTAATGGAAAAACGCGCGTATACGCCGTTTTACGCGCTCGACGTATACGTGAACGTAATGGGAGGAATAAAACTCTCGGAGCCGGCTGCGGATCTTGCGGTTGCGCTCGCCTTAGCAAGCGGAGCGAACAATATACCCGTACCGAAAGAAGTCTGCGCTTTCGGCGAAATAGGTCTGACGGGCGAAGTAAGAGGCGTTACGCAAGCCGAAAAACGCGTCGCGGAATGCGTAAGGCTGGGCGCGAAAAAAATCGTTCTGCCCGCCAAAAACCGCGACGGCATGCAAAAATTCGCCGGTAAAGTCGAACTCGTATACGTTAAACACGTTTATCAGGCTATAAAACTTATATTTACGAACGAAAAGCAACTCTGAACGGCAGCAAACGACGAAGAAGTAAAAAACGAGCCGTTTAGCGGCGCTGAAAAAGACGAATACCCGGCGGGCGCGTTTCGCCCCGCAAAAAATCGGAAGAAGAATAAAATTTTATGAAAATCTACGGCTTATACAAACGTTACGGAACGGATAAAGTTTTTCGCGGCCGCTTCGCCCTCTGGCGAAGCGCGGGCGTCGACGTCGTATACGCCGTATTTCGCCTTATAACGGGCTTTATATACGACTCGAAGTGGTTCGTAACGCTTGCCTTATACTACCTCGGACTAAGCGTTATAAGATTCACCCTTATACGCTCGTACGACAGAGTTTCGAAAGACCGCGAAAAGTACGATATTAAATTTGAATACGGGCGTTATCGCTTATCGGCGATATTTTTGCTGATTTTAACACTTCCCCTTTCGGGTATGGCGGCGCAGACCGTAATCGAAAATTCGAGTTTCAATTATCCGGGGCTCGTCATTTACGCCTCCGCGACGTATACGTTTTACATCGCGACGATGGCAATTATAAACGTAGTACGGTATAGAGAAATCGGCAGCCCCATACTTTCGGCGTCAAAAGCGATAACTCTCGCAACCGCCGCAGTATCTCTGTTCGGTTTACAGACCGCAATGTTATCGCATTTTTCCGGAAACGACACGGCGTTCAAGATGATTATGAACGCCGTAACGGGCGGAATGGTTATAGTCGTGGTAATCGCTTTGGCGATATATATGATTATAACTTCAACGCAAAAAATAAAAGATCTGAACGAACCGATCGGAAAGCAAATATCTTAACGCCGCAAGACTTGCTCGCAACCAATACGCCGCTATTGTCGATGATTTTTGGTAAGTTTGTACTTGCCGTGCGGCGAAACAAACGCACGGAATAACAGTCGCGACATATACCGGATTGACTAAAAACGCAATAAAGTCCGCGGGGGGGGGGAAAGGGGAAAAAAATTTTCCCCCCCCGCGCGTTT
>FR898393.1:19718-21431 GCA_000437515.1 Acidiphilium sp. CAG:727
CCGTAGCGGCGGTCTTGTACATCTGAACGATTCCGCCCTTAACGTCGTTGTCGTTCATTATAAGGTAGCAACCTTCTTTCCAGCCGACTTTTGCATCGTAGAAAGATACAAGTCCTGCTGTTTCATTGAAAAGTTTATTGCCCGTCAACATTACGTCGCCGAACTTAACTTCCGCGTCCTGCGAACTGAATATCACGCCGTAGTTCCTCGTATCGTCCGCGTAAATTGCAGATTTCGCTATATCAAAATTACAATTAGTTATCTCGAGTATCGGAGTAACTCTCGGAGTTTCAAATTTTATAGGAAGTATCGACTTAAACGTACAATTTGTGAATCTGATTTCCGACTTCGTAGTCATTCTCCACCAGATAGGGTTAGAATTTCTCACGTTTTTATAGTTCATTGTATCGAAAGTACAATTTTCAAACGTCGCTTTTTCAACCGTCAAACCGTCCTGAAGCCAGCAGCCGTTAATTTCGCAATTTTTCATTACGAGTTCGGGAACTTTATGAGAGAAAACAGCCGAGATAAAGCCGCTTTCATGCTTTGTCCATATCTTGCAAAGTCCGTTTACCTGCAATCCGTCTGCTATAACGACGGAGTTCCCGGGAACGCAAATAGAAACGTCGGCGCCGTTGCCCATCGTCAATTCGTTGATAGCGGGAGTATCGATAACCGTTATTTTCCCGCTTAAATAAAGATTAACGCCTTTCTTTGCCGTTTCGAGAATTATAGTGTATCTCGGACCGCCGTCGGCGCCTTCTCCACCCGCGGGTCTTATGCAATTTACCCTATAGCCTTCGGGAATTTCAGCGGCTTCGGCTTCCGCTTTGGAATTATAATACTTTATATTGGTCGAATTGCCCGTAGACGCGTTTCCGTTTACGTCCATATAAGCAAAAGCGTCGCCGATTTCGGTTTTACCGATTGTAAAAGTTTTGCCGTATTTTTACCGATTGTAAGAGTTTTGCCGTATTTGACGGTCGCGTTACCCAAATCGACGTATACGTTCTTTACTTCCGCGGGGATTTCGGTTAAAGCGTTGAACTGCGCAAGAGTGTAGTATTTGGTATCGTTCGCGGTTTCTGCGTTACCCTGTACCGCCTCGACCTGATATACGAGTTTACAACTCTTGTTCTTGTATTCGTTGCCCGCCTCTACAGGGAGTTCGACTTTGCAATCGAGATTCGCTACTTCTTTAACGTCGGGAGTTAAAGTCGCCCAATCGGTAATCGCCATACTCTCGTACGTTTCGGTTCCGTTCGTAATCGAATACTTCAGACCGGCGTACAATCCGTTATCTTCTCCGCAATAAATACGGGTTCTGTATTTGACGGTTACGGAAGACTTGTTTTCGACTTTAATATTAAAGTTTACTTTGTCGCCGGGGGTCATGTTATCGAGTTTAAGTTCGCTTCCCGTCAAGGTAGCCGTTCCGCCGTTTACGAATTTGCCGCCGTTTTCGTTTACGGCGTTGTCGGCGTCTGCGATTCCGGTTTCGTTTACCGCCTTGGGCGAATAAACTTTTAACGCCGAAGCCGTAGCCGTTACTTCTACGTTACCCGAAGTTATCGCTATGTTTACGCTACTATCGGACGTGAACAATGCGAAAGTTGCGCCTGCGACTACGCTCATACAAAGAGCGATAGCCATAAACGCCGAAACTATTACATTTCTTTTTGAGTTTTTCATTTTTTCTCCTTTCGTACACCT
>FR898394.1:0-16078 GCA_000437515.1 Acidiphilium sp. CAG:727
TATAAACTCTCATAATATCTCTCCTGCTCGTTTATGCCTAAATATTAACACAAATTTTGCTTATTTTCAAGCGAAATAAAGAGAATTGCGGCGAAAAGGGAAAAATAATACGTTCAGTAGCATCCCACCCTCCCGGGAGTATGCTCTCCCGTTGAAGCGGGAGAGGGAGCGACCTGCCTAAGGTCGCCACGCTTCGCTCGCGATGACGATACTAAACGCGTCGTTTATTCGGGTTTTTTGTCGAAATCGAGAGTCAGATCGTAATCGCCGAGTTTATGAACTTTGAACCCGTTCTTTTTGTACTCGTCGTAATCAAACGCTTCCAATTCGTCGATTGCGAGTTTATGGAACTCGTAGAAATTATGCCACCATTCCCAGCCGCTGCCGAGCGAGTTCGCAAGGTACGCGTCGGCGATGTCGCACGCCGTTTGAGGCGCGACGTAAAACGCGCCCATAGCAAGTACGTTTACTCCGTTACCCGTAATGGCTCTTATAGCCGCGGGCAAACTTTCTACCACGCCTGCGTGAACGTGCGGGCATTTGCTCGCCGCGATATGTATGCCCATACCCGTTCCGCAGAACACGAGCGCGCGTTCGTAATTGCCTTCGGAAATTTCCGCGCCGACGCGAAGCCCTACTCTATGGAACATCAGATCGGTATCTTTGGGATCGCTGTCCTTTTTAACGCCCAGATCGAGTATCTTCCAGCCTTTTTTTTCGAGATGTTCGACGACGATTTCTTTAAGCGGAAAGCCTGCGAAATCCGCGCCTACTACCAGATATTTATCTTTTACGGTTTTCATAAATAATCTCCTTATAAATATTTTTATTTATCGATTTTAAGGGTATGCCTGCCCGCCTTTAATTCGCGTTTTTCGCCGTTTATCGTCAACTCGACGATCGACGTCGGGGGAACGGTTATATCGAGCCCGATACCCGCATTGTTTCTTTGCCACTTTACTTCGAGTTTGCCGCGCACGGTTTTATACGAAGTTTCTACGAAATCTATGCCGTCTGCGAATACGGGGGCGACTGTAAGTTTATCCGCGCCGAACGCGTCTTCGCTAACGTCGATACCGCCCAAAAACTTATATAAAAACGCGTCGTAACTGCCGTACATCGGGTGATTGAACGAGTGCATTTCGTTGGTCATCTTCGATTCCCATCTTTCCCAGACGCTCGTCGCGCCGCTCGCAATCATATATCCCCAGCCGGGATATTCGGGGTTTTTAAGAATTTTCACGACCGCGTCCGCATGACCGTATTCGGCAAGAACGTAGAAAACGTGCCGATAACCTACGTTACCGCTCGTGCAGTGGTAATTTCTCGCGACTACGTCTTTATAGACGTTTTCGGCGACCTCTGCCGTATGCTTTTCTGCGCATATGCCGAGAGATACCGCGAGCGCGTTTTCGGTCTGCGTTCCGCGCGAATAGTTTTTGGTTTCCGCGTCGAAATATTTATCGTTTATCGCCTTGCGACAAAGTTCGATATCTTTTTTATAGAGTGCGATATCCGCCTTATTGCCCACGATTTCGGCAATCTTTTTCATCTCTTTAAGGTGCCAGAAAAGGTATGCGGTGGATACGAAAATATTGTCGGGCTGAACGGTTTCGGGGTACGGAAGTACCCAGTCGCCGTAATAGTAATAATCGGTTATATAACCTTTCGATCTGCTTTTTAAGTACTCGACCCACGCTTTTAAGTGTTCGTATTCGCTTTCGCAAACCGATTTATCGCCGTAATAACGATAGGCGTAGTCAGCCATAAGCAGATAGATTACGCACACGGGGTCTGCGGGGATTCCGCCCGTATAGAAAGGTACGGTATCGGCGATTTCGCCCTTTGCCGTCTGCGAATGAGTTATATCGCGGGCGAACTTGGGGAAAAATCTCGACATATCGATATTGTAAACCGTCTGAAAAACTCTCGAACCCAAATCGTTGAGCCAGCCGAAACGCTCGTCGCGTTGCGGGCAGTCGGTAAGTATCGAATGTTCGTTGCTCCGTTCGGTCAAAACGGCTATTTCGTGAAGTTTATTCAAGGTTTCGTCGGAACACTTAAACGACCCGACTACTTCGCACGAACTATGTACGTGTTCGCCGACGACTTCTAAAAGTTCGGCGTTGCCTTCGATTACGAATTCGACGTACTGAAAACCGTGATACGTAAATCTCGGAGCAAATTCCTCTATGCCGTCGCCGCGAAGTATATACTTATCCGAGCATCTTGCCGAGCGGAGATTGAGTTGATTGACGAAACCGTTATCGTCGAGGCGTTCGCCGAACTTCATCGTAACCGCCGCGCCGCGTTCGCCTTTGACTTTTATCCTTACCCAGCCCGCGAAATTCGCGCCCATATCGGATACGAAAACGCCGTTGCCCTTGTTCTCCCTTGAAACTTCTTTGAAAGTTCCGCAGACTTTAATCGGGTTTATATATTGCGAAACGAGTTTACCGCGCGGAGCGTCGGTCGCTATGGTATACATCCAGCCGTTTGCCCAGGTCGGCTCGTAATCGAGCGTAGCCCAGTTAAGCGGATATTTTTCTTCTATTCTCGCGTCGTAAATTTCGCCCGAATAAATGCCGTTATCTATCGTAGGACTGCCGCCTACCCACCAGCCGTTTGCGGGGCCGGAATGGTCTTCGAAATAACTGCCGTCGTCGAACTCGACGTAAAATTGCGCGTTGAGTTTTCTCGCGCCGAACCAGCCGTAACCGACTTCGACGCCGACCACGTTATCGCCGACGAGCAAATCGTCCATAGGATAAACGCAATACTCTACCCTTTCGGCGTATTCGGTAACGGACGGATTAAGTCTTTCGTCGCCGATCTTCTTGCCGTTAAGGAAAAATTCGTGATAGCCGAGCCCGCAGATATACGCCCTTGCGCGGAGTACTTTTTTGTCTTTCGGCAGGGTTATTACCTTACGGAAAAGCAAAGTTCCGCCGTTGAAGTTTACGGGTATCGAAACCCATTTGCCCTTCCAGTCGGATTCTTCGAAAAGTCCCGTTTCGAAGGTTCGTTCGCCGCTTTCGATAATTTCGCCCGAAGCGGTTTTTACGGCTGCGTTTACGAAATATCTCGTATGCGATTCGAGTCCCTCGCCGCCGTACTCTATATCTAAACAGTCGGCGTAATCGAGCCAGCCGCTATCCCATACGACGCAGGCGGACTTGCCGTCTTTACGCACGGATACTTTATACTCCGTTATTTTCGCGTCTTCGTTATACTGCCACGAAAAACGCGGTTTTTTGTTGTCTATGCCGAGCGGCGACACCTGATATTCCGTTTTGAAGTTGATTATTTTAAGCATAATTAAGTAAGATTAAAGCGGCTTATCGCCCGCCCGCAGGCGGGCGACAATCGCGTAAGACTTCAAGTCTTTAAGTTTATTTTCTCTTCTTTTTGGCAAGAGCGATAACGCCCAGCCCAAGCAGCGAAAGCGCGGAAGCGCTTGCTACGCCCGATTTACAACCTTTCTTCTGAGTTGCCGCCTTTACTTCTACGACAAGGTCGGCGGTGTATTGCTTGCCTTCGTGAGTTACTCTTATAACTACGTTCTGTTCGCCCTTTTCGTCGGGGTCGTAACCTACGTAGATCGCGTTTGCAAGGTCGGTAGCCTCGACTCTGTCGCCGTTACCGTAAACGTAGTAGCCTTTGACTTTGGAAAGGTCGAGCGTTTCGGTACCCGGTTTAACGGTGAGTTTGCCGCTGATTTCGAGCCTTATAATCTTATTGACTACGTTTACGCTGACGGTTTTGGTAATGGTTTCGCCGTCGTCGCCCGAAAGGGTTACGGTGATAGTCGTCTGACCTACTTTAAGAGCGGTAATCTTTCCGTTTTCGGCAACGGTAAGAACGGTCGGGTCGCCCGATACGTAACTGAATTTACCCGTCGTAGCGTTTGCGGGAACTCTCGTTGCGCCTACGGTAGCGTTATCCGTGCCGAGCGCGATTTCGAGATTGTCGGATTCTACTTCCATACCGGTGTACGGAACGTAGAGCGACCAACTTTTACCCGAAAATCTGTACGTTACGTCGGTTTTAAGAACGGCGTCTTTATAAAGCATGCCTTTATCGTCGCTGCACGCGCCGGTGTCGGTTGCGGTAGGCGCAAGACCGGTATGTCCGTAAACGGTAAGACCGCTCAAAAGTTTTATGGTATCGCCCTGTTTATACAGACGTTCGTTGAAATTGTCGTTATCGAGATCCGAGTTTCCTTCCACGGTTTTACCGTCGGCTCTTGCGGGCATAACGCAGATATTGCCTTTACCCAGAATGTAAAGCCCTACGGTAATCTTTTCGCCGTCCCTGTAATATTCGATATGGTCGGCGAAATCCGGAAGATCGGCAACGCTCGTAATGTTGCAAACGTTGAAAGTGCTGTTGGGGTACTCGATGAACGAATAATACAAGAACCATTCGACGGGCGCGACTTCGGTAATTTCGAGATCTGCGACTTCGTATACGCGAACGTATTCTTCGAGTTCGTATTCTTCGCCGTCGATCGTTACGACTATGGTAACTTTCATTCTGCCGAGTCCCATAGGATCTTCGGGAATAACGCTCGTATCGACGGCAGTTTTGAATCTTGCGTTGTCGGCCGTCAAGGCGATAGGCTCGCTTTCGCTGCCGTTACTGAAAACTTTAACGACCGTGAAATTAGACGGTATAGTGGCGGCAGAACCTTTTTCCGCCATTATGGTATAACTGCGGTCGAATCTGACTTCTTCGACGGTCAAAGCGGGATGAACCACTACGGCAAAAGTCTTTTCGAACGAGCCGACCTTCGCCGTAATAGTAACGTTGCCTGCCTGAACGCCCGTGATTACGCCGCTTGCGGAAACCGTTGCGACGGTATCGTCGGACGAAGTGAATTTCGGAGTGTAAAGCGCGCCTGCGTTTGCGGAATACGTAAGTTGAAGCGTTGCGCCGGCGTAAACTTCGTTTTTAGCAGCGTCGTTAGTGATATTGAATTCGGTTACAGCGTGAGTTGCGGGAACGTAAGGAATAAATTTCGCTTCCGAACCGTCGAAGATATATTTAAGTTCGGTTCTGATCATCTCTGCGACTCTTCCGTAGCGAAGGGTGAAACCTCTCTTAATCGTAAAGATATCGCCCGTCATCGCGGAATATACACCCGTATTGCCACCTTGAACAGAGTCAGCCATACGCATTATAAAGTGTCCGTCGTTTACGTAAGTGCAGTCTGCCAAAGGTTTAACTTCGCCGTAAGCGTTTACGTAAGACAAGTTCGCTTTGTCGCCGGCAAAATAAAGCGGATACGCCGCATTATTTGCAAGATTAAACTTAACGATTATCGTCGGAGCGCCCCAGTTGGTGGGGTCGTAATTGATACTGTTAAGCGTGATTTCGGGAATAAGTTTAACGTTTACGGTAAGTTCGTATTGCTTACCTTCTACTTCGACTACTATCGTCGCCGTCGTGGCGGTATCGCCGAGAGCGGATACGTTGACGGATTCTTTGAACCAAGCGTTTTCAGAGGTCAAAAGAATGGGCGAACTTTTAGCGTTGTCGCTGTAAATTTTTACGATAGCGAAATCTTCGGGGATAGTAACTTCGTCCGCGTCGGGGCTGACGAGAATGTCGTAAACGGTTTCGAACTCTACGCCCGTTACTACGGGAGCGGCTTTGACTACTACGTCGTAAGTCGCTTCTTTATCGCCGACTTTTGCGGTAATAGTAGCGTTACCCGCGGCTACGCCCGTTATCGTTCCGTCGTCGGAAACGGTAGCGACCTGCGCGTCGGAAGTAGAGAATTTAGGAGTATAGATTGCTCCGTCGTTAGTTTTAAGGTTGAGTTTAAGAACGCCGTCGATATAAACGGTATTTTCGCTCGCCGCATTGGTAATCGAAAGTTCGGTTACGGCGTGAGTTGCGGCGTCGTAAGCAATAAACCCTTGACCGTTGTAAATGAACGCAAAGTCTTTATTTACCCTTTCGCCCTTCGTGGACTGCGTAAGCATAAAGCCTTTCCGGACGGTGAATATATCGCCTTTCATGGGTTTATACGAGGTTTCCAACGAGTTTAAGTCATTGCCTATACGCGTAATATAGTTCTTTGATAAGATATAAGTACAGTCAGCCAAAGGTTTTACTTCGCCGTATGCATTTACGTAGGAAAGGTGGCTTTTATCGCCCGAAGAATATTGAGCGTAAGCGTTTGCATCCGCGATAGAAAGTTCAAACTGAACGGTCGGACCGCCCCACGACGTATTGTAGCCGATAGCAGTTACTTCGATTTCGGAAATTGCGGATTCGGGCAATTGTTTTACGAAACCAGAACCGCTGTAAACGAACACTACGTCTTCGCCGAGATAGCACGCGCCGTAAGTAAAGCCCGCAAGGAATCTGATTGTATCGCCTTCAACCGGTGCCGTTGCGCATTGCGCGGGATCTTTATTGTCCCAACAACGCATAATTGCGAGTTGCGTTCCGCAACATTCTACGGTTACGCCGGAAACGACCGTACCGTCGGCTTTGGTTACTACGACTTTGTCTTCCATGCCGATACTTGCCCAGTAAGCGCCGGCTTGCGAGAATCCCTTAGCCATGTAAGCCATACCGTATGCACCTGCGGCATTTTCGTAGTCAACGGCGGATATTTCGTCTTTCACGGTCGGGGTGTCCTGCGCCGCTACGTCGTTCGAGGCGGATGCTGTCATAAACGACATGCCGCACACCAGCGAAACAGCCATTGCTATAGTCATAAAGACTACAAAAAGTTTCTTCTTCATAATTTCCTCCTTATGAAATTATAAATTCATACGCTTTGCGTATTTTTTCTTTATTTTACGCCTCTGCGAGAAGCGTAGAAGTTACCGTTCCGTTTACTTCAACGAAAACATAATAGTAACCGCCGGCGGTCGTCGTTTCGGTAAGCGTTATTTTGCCGTTATCCGCGGCGAGAGATTTCACGCTCCAACCCGAATCGGCGTTATCGTTATAAACGAGCGTTGCGCCGCTTACGGTAGTACCCTTGGGCGCGACCACTTTAAGATTGCCGTTTGCCGCGGTCAAATCCTGGTTTTCAAAGGTTGCCATGGTCTTTTTGCCGAAAATTATCTCGTTGGCGAAAGCGAAGGGTTCTTCGCGACCCAAAGCGTGCGCGTGAGAGTGCAAAAAGCCTTTTACGAGAGAGATTCTCGCGTTTTTGCAGCGCGAAGCGGTTTTTGATACCGTCTGCGGGGTCTGATTTATATCGTTTATACCCGCCAGAAACAGTATGGGCGTATTTACCCTTGACAATCCCGTATCGTCGTCCCACACGACGGCGTTACGGTGGTTATTATAGTACGACGGGATATTGCCCGTAGAGCCGTAGTTATTGAGCGTGCAGTAAATCGGGATAGAAAATGCGAATCTGTCGTCGTAACCGGTCGTTATAGACGTGATTATTCCGCCCCAACTTATTCCGCATATACCGACCTTATCCGAATCCACGAAAGAAAGTTTTCTCAAAAACGAGTTCGCGCGGACGGCAAGCGACACCGCGTAATACATCCATGTGTCTTCTATCGGGTTATTATCCGCGTCGGCGTAATTCTGATTATGCGGAGCGGGATATTCCGACTTAGTATACAAATCCGCGGGGGCGTTTTCGACCGTTCCGCTCTCCTTGGGAATATGACCTTCGGTATCTATCGCGAAAGCGACGTAGCCGCGGTCGTTCCATTCTTTAACCCATTGATAATAAGCCGTTCCCCCGCCGCCATGCACTAAAAGCACCGCGGGATAGGTCTTACTTCCGGCAAAGTTTTCGGGATAACCGAGGTAGCCGAAAGCGTAACTTTCTTCGCCTTTATAGTCGTGCCTTAAAAACACGCCCTTTATATTACAATCGGTTTCTTTCCGGTCGTATTCGGGGCAGAATTTATATTCTTGTTTCTGCCACAAATCGAGCGAAAAGCCCACCGCGTCGTAAACGGGGTAATTGTGATATTCTCTTTTACTCGGCTTTGCGGGTTCTTCGCCCGAATTATTCGAGCAACCCGTAGCCGCAAGACACGTAACGAGCATAAACGAAGTTATTATTTTGCGTAAAAATTTATTTTTAGTAGCCATACGAATAACTCAACCTTCCTATCGGAGCGCAATCGCCCGAAACGTAATAATTCATAATGTCGTCGGGTTTTGTAACGTTATCGGTTACTTTGAATACGATATGACAGTTATCGGCGGTAAGACCGAGGGTGGAAAGCGGAATTTTATACACTATCACGTTGCCGTAAACTCTGTAATCCGCGCTGCCCGCTTCCGTCCAGTTATAACCGCCCGTCGATTTTTCGATCGAAGTGGTTCCGTCAGACTTGGGGCTTCTGTTTACGATATAGTCGTAACCGTTGAATCCGTTATTGTTTTCGGTTGCTCCGATTAAAAGCGTCATCCAGTTTTTATCCGCGCCGTTATACGCCGTGATATTGTCTTTCGTTCTGACGTACACGAACAAATCGGAATTGTTATGAACGACTTTTACGTCGGTTATATCGTTACGGTTGCTTTTATCGGTGTATCTGCCTTTTTTGACGGCGTCCTGACCGTTACGTTCGATAGCGTCGCCCGCAAAATCGACGTAGTGCGCCTTTACGGCTTCCCACTGGAAAAGCGAGTCTTCGTTATCTATATCCATGGTCATTTTCTGATATTTGTATTTTACGCGGTCGGTCAACTTGTACTTACGGATATTGCGGGCAAGTTGCATATAGAAGTTATCCCCGCCGACGCCAGCGCTCGGTTCGATATCTCTCGAATACTCGTCGTTGTACACGTCGCAGAAAGTTACTCTGCCGAACATCGTGTACTTGATAGCCATCCATTCGTTCCAGCCGGTTACCATTACGTTTTTAATCTTTTTGCCTTGGGCTTCGTAGTCGAAAACGCTTTCCCACTCCGTTTCGAAGTTCGCGCCCGCTACGTAAGATTCGATTTCGCCGGTTTTATGGTTGTAGCCCTTGCTCGATCTCGGTTCCATATCGCTGAACTGAATGGTGCTGCCGTGTTGGGCGACCGAAACGCTGATCGCGCCGTAGTTTTTATGGATATTCTGCGGATAATCCCAGTCCATCCACGGTATGGCGTTATCGTGCTTTATCCAGCCCTGCGGCCACTGCGATTCGACTATCTCGAACCTGTCGGCAAGGCTTTCGTCCATATAGTTATCAAACCCTGCGTTAGCGAGTTGGTCGCTCGCGCCGCCGTTATCTCTCGTGATACCCGCAATTAACGGCTTACCGTTGGGCGAAAACCATATATCGTTATATTTTTCGGTCTGATAGAAGGTTTCGTAAATCTTCTTCGCCGTAGTGCCGCTGTGCGAGTTGGTATAGAACATTACCTTCGGCACTTTGAAGCCCTGCTTCTGAAATTCGAGCAATGTTTCGATAACGAGTTTGGCAACGTCCGCGTATATAACGGAGTTGGTCGTATCGAAGCAAAGATAGTCGATGCCCGCCATAGTTAAAAGTTCCATATGACGGGTTACTATCCACTTGTCGTTCATGTTATAGTAACCGTAAAGCGGCTCGGCGCAGAAGTGGAACTCGTTTACTTTGGAAAGTTCGTTGTCTGTCATGGATTCGAGCGCGGCTTTACCTTCTTCGGTAGACAACAATTTGCTGTTGTCGTAAATAGCCGCCTGCTGTTCGGTATGCTGCCCGAGCCAGAGCGAATACCATATACCGACGTATTTCGTATCCGTCTTATAACCCGCCGCCTCGGTGAAATATCTGCCGAGAGCGTCCGTGCCGACGGTATTCATTATAGTGTACTCTGCGGGAGTGAGATTTCTGTCGTCTTTTACCCTTCCGTCCGCAGACGGCGCAGGATTTTTGTTATCGGTATTATTTTTCATAGAACACCCCGTGAAAGCGAACGTAGCCAGAACTAAGGCAATAATAACGCTTAATAATTTTTTCATATAAACCTCGCTATCAATACGCGTATGCAAATCTTCCGAGCGGCGCGCAGTCGCCCGAAACGTAGTAATCGTGAATATCGCTATAATTCGTTACGTTATCCGTCGCCTTTATCCATACCGACGGACCGTCCGCCGTAATACCGAGCGCCGAAAGCGGAATTTCAAAAGATACGGAATTGCCGATTTTTTTGTATCTTACGTCCGTAACCTTTTCGAAGTTATACCCGCCGAGAGAACGCTCCAGACTCGTAACCGAGCCGCCGGGGCTTCTGTTTACCACGAAATTAAATCCGCCGAAAGTATCGTTACCCGCCTTATCGGTACGGATAAACATGTTCATCCAGTTTTTATCGCTGCCGTTATAATCGGTAATATCTTCCGCCGTTACTACCCTTATATAAAGGTTTTTATCGTCGCTTGCGACCATGACTTCCGATATATCGTTACGGTTGGAATTATCCGTATAAGCAGTCGTTCTGAAACAGTCGGTAAAGTTCCGTTCAATCGCGTCGCCGACGGGATCTTTGTATTTATTGAAAACCTTAGCCCAGTCCGCGAAAGTTTCGTCTTCGATATCTATCGTGATATTTTTACGGATATAGTCTTTACCCGCCGAATATTTGAATTTTCTTACGTTTATCGCGGTCTGAACGATATAGTTATCGGCGTAGCCGCCCTTCATCATTTCGACGTCGCGGGAATATTCTTCCGAGAACGTATCGACGAAAAACGCCGTGTTGCCGTCGTCGAGTTTCTGCGCCATCCATTCGTTGAAACCCGTTATCATAACGGTGTCGACTTTCTGCTTTTTCTTATCGGCGTTGTTTTTGAAAACGGTTTCCCACTGCTGTTCGTAATTAGTGCCGAGATTGACGTTTCCGGTAACGTTCTCGCTTTTATTGAAGTCGTAACCCCTGCCGTAATTGGACATATCGCCCTTGCTCATAGCCGCTCCGGGATGCTGAGCGAGCGAAACGCTCATATACCCGTTGTAATTTTCCTGCGGGTATTCCCAACTCATCCACGGAAAACCCGTTTCTTTGTCCGAAACGGTAGTCTTGCCGTCGGGCCACTGCGACTCTCTGAAATCGAAAAACTCCTCTTTAAGGTAAGTATAGAGTCCTTCATTTCCCGAGTTCTGATTTTTGACTCCGATAATCATCGGCTTGCCGTTCGGCGAATACCAAAGGTACGCGTATTGCGATCTCGGAGCGTCGGGCGCAAGATAGCGGTTATAAACGTTCATTACGCAAGCGGGCGAGTTGGTGTTCGTGTACACCGTAACTTTGGGTACTTTGAAGCCCTGCTTAGCAAGCGAATCGAGAATTCCGAACATTAAATCAGCCTGCGTATCGTAACATCTCGCGTTGGTGTAATCGTACACGAGAAAGTCGATATCCATAAGCATCATAAGTTCGATATGACGCGTCAACACCCACGGGTCGGACGAAGAATAATAGCCGTAAAGCGGCTCGCCCCCAAAGNCGTGAAAGCGGGTCGCCCCAATGGTGGAATTTTTTAGAGTTTACGCCTAAGTATTCGCTTTTAAGATAGTCGGGGTTTTCTTTGAGTATTTTCGTCAGGTCGAGCGTTTCGCCTGCGGATTCGTGTACCCCGTGCCAAAGATGATAGAAAATACCTACCTGATTTCCGTTTTTAACGTCGCCTTTTGCCGATATTCTGCCCAGATCGTCTATCGCCGATAAGTTAGCCGCAGTATAGTCGAAATCGTCCATAATCCGCTTGTCGTACGCTTTTGCGGGAGTTTTCGTCGCGGTTTTACCTTTACACCCCGCGAGCGAAAAGAGCATAAACAAAGCAATCGCCATCGCCGCCGTTTTTTTCATCATTCACCCTTAAATAATCAGCCTTTAATGCCGGACATCGACACTCCCTCGATAAGTTGCTTCTGAAAGATAGCAAAGATTATCGTCGGAATTATCGACATGAACACCGCTCCCGCCATTACGATATTGTCTTTTATCGATCCGACGCGGTCGGTAGAGTTCGTGGAGTAATATACGACCTGCGCGAGAGTTCGTATTTTCTCTCCGTCGCAATATACCATAGGTCCGTAATAGTCGCCCCAATATGATATAAACACCTGCGACATCACGTAAAGCAACACGGGTTGACAGAGAGGGAGAGTTATGAAGAGATACCTCTGGAAAGTATTCGCTCCGTCGATCTTCGCCGCCTCGTCGAAATCTTTGGGTATTCCTAACATGAATTGCCGCGTCAGGAATATATACACCGCGCCGCCGCCGAATAAGTTCGGTATGGTAAACGGATATATCGTATCGAGCCAATTGAAACCGCCGTTACCGAAAATTCCGTTTTGGGAATACATTACGTAAAGCGGTAACTGCGTAACCGCCGCCGGCAGCATCATCGTGCCGAGCATAAGAAAGAACATTACGTTTCTGCCCGTCCACTTCAGTTTCGCGAAAGAATATGCAATAAACGACGACGAAAGCGGAACCGCGACGAGATTGAACGCGATTATTATAATCGTCCATTTAAGACCGCTTAAATACGCCAGCGGGTTCGCGCTGTTACCTTCCACGGTATTATCGTAGAAAAGCGTTTTGAAGTTGGAAAACATCCAATCTTTGGTAAAGAAGTCGTAACTGTACTTCGCGTTGTCGGCAGTCATAAGACTTCGGTTTATCATATAGAGGTACGGGACGAGAAGCACGATCGCAAGCGCGGTCATAAGCGCGTACAGAATAACGTTGGAAACGACCCTTTGCGCGCTTACGCGCTTTTTCGAGGGTTTCAGCCCGTACGAATAATTTTTCGTCGTGATCATTTGTCGCTATCCCCGTAAAACACCCATTTGCTCGTCATAAACAAAATCGCGGTAAGCACGCCGACTATGACGAGAGTTATCCATGCAAGCGCGCTCGCTCTGCCGTAAGAAGTCGCGTCGCCGCCGAAAGACAAGTAGTAAATGCGAAGCCCCAGCATGTTCAGCGCGTCGCGCGTTCCGCCGCCTCCGTCGTGTCCGAAGGTGAGCGGCGCGGTACTCTGCACCGTACCTATAACCGACATTATCAGGTTATAGAATATCATGGGCGTAGACATGGGCAGGGTTATCGAAAAGAGTTTTCTCAGTTTCGACGCGCCTTCTATATCCGCCGCTTCGTAGTATTGTTTGTCTATCGACTTGAACGCCGAAAGCCACAGAAGCATTCCGCCGCCCGCGCCCCAGAGCCCGTAGAAAATAAGCGAAAGCATCGCTCTGAAATCGGTTTCGTCGTGCCACTTGAAAGGCTTTCCGCCGAAGGCGGCGAGTATTTCGTTAAAGAGCCCCTGAAAATAAGTTCCGTCGGGACGTTGTACGTTGAGAGCGGTAAGTTTTTTCCATATAACCGCGCTCGCCGCCGCGGGGATCATACACGGCATATAGTAAAGGATTCTGAAAGCCTTTACTCCCCTTTTCTGCTCTTTGCTCACGAGCAGCGCGAGAAAATAAGACGCTACAAGTCCGAGCGGAACGCTTATTATCGCGTAAAGGAAAGTATTTTTAGCGATATATCCCGCAAGCGGACTTTTAAGTATTTTTTCGTAGTTTTCAAACCCTACGAACGTGTCCATCCAGTCGGACGGAGAAAACACGAACTGCGGGGATTGATAAAACGACATTATCAGGGAAAATATTACCGGTATAAGCGTAAACACGACTATACCTATCGCGAGCGGCAGATTAAAAAGCCATCCCACGTAGTTTTTTCTTAAAAACTTTAATATTTTACCCGATTTTTTCTTTTCGGATGCAACGGAAGTCATAACCGTATTACGCCTCCCGTCTTATTGAGCCGACGAAATAGCGACGTCGATAGCGTTTTTACAATTGCTTATCGCCTTATCTACGGTTACTTTCATATTCGTGCCGTCGACGAACAATTCTTTGATGGCGGTGTCGATACCTTTCTTCGCTCCGATTTTGGTGTACTGGAAGAATTCGGGCGACATCTTGTACTCAGAACCCCAGGTATACGCTTCGAGGTTGAGAGCGTCGTAACCTTTACCCCAGTTGGCAGTCTTCGGATCGGTAAGGTCTTTTCTTATCGAAGCAAGGTTAAGACCGTTGAGAGCCATTTCCTGCTGCCCGCCTTTACTTAAAAGATAGCGAAGGAACGCCCATGAAAGCGATTTGTTCGAACTCGTTCTGGAAATGCAGTAACCCGCTATGCCAGCGCCGATTTTCGCCTTGCTATAATCTTTCGCTCCTTCTTCTCCTACGCCTATAAGCGGGAAAGTTACGAGGTCGAGTTTGTTGGCGTCAAACTTACCGTCCTTCCAGAACACTTTTTTATTCGCAAGTTGCGATATAGCCATAGACTGGAAGTACATAGCGCACGAGCCTTGCTCGAATCCGCTTCCTACGGTGGTCTGCGAATCGGGAATATATCTCTTTTCTACCATTTCGCGAAGAAGGTTAAGCGTTTCGGCTGCGCCCGCTTCGGCGATTACGTTTTTACCGCTTTCGCTTATGACGTCGTTGCCGAAAGTAGCAAGCATGGGTACGCTCGTCGAAAGCCACGAAGTAAGGTTCGGTTCGAGGCAATATACGCCGCTCATCCCGTTTGCGTCAAGCCACGTTCTGAGTTTTGCGCACGCCGCGAGCATATCGTCCCACGTCCAGCCGTTTTTAACCGTGCTCATGTCTACGCCCGCCGCATTAAACCAGTCTTTACGGTAGAAAGTTACCACGCAGTCGCACGAACGGGGAACGGCGTAACGAGTTCCGCCAACCGCGCCCATGTCGAAATATTCGGTGAAGAACGAGCCGTTAAAGCCGGCGGTGCCGAAATGACCGAGTTCGTCGCTCTTCGATATATACTCGTCGAGCGGTTCCATGTATCCGTAGACTTCGTAGATGTCGGGCGAATTCGTCCAAATAATGTCGGGAAGATTCTGCGAGGTCGCAAGACGTTGAATGTTATTGCCGTACGTATTGACCTGTATAGTTTTGTAAGCGAACGTCACGTTCGGATATTCTTCCTTGAAGCCGTCGGTAAGACATGCGATCATGGTTCTTTCGTTCTCGTTCGTGCCGGGAACGCCTATCGTAATAGTCGCTTTGACGTTCTTGTCGGGGACTTCAACGTTAACCGTACCGCTGCCGCGGTTGTTGCTTTTACCCTTGCACGAAGTTGCGATTGCGACCGATAAACAAGTAACCGACGCGAGTAAAAATGCTAAAAACTTTTTCATTTTCTCTCCTCTCTTTTTTTATTTCAATTAAGGGATTCTTTTGCGTGCAACGCAAAAGAAAGGGTACCCTTTGCAAAACTCCGTTATTGATTCGTTTCTTATTTATATTTTACGAGTTGAGCGATCATATTCATCGCGTAAAGCCTTGCCGAAAAATCGTTTACGTGATTTATTCCGTTACCCGTAACCGAATAATAGTCTTTCGCGCCGATAAGCGCAAGCGACTGCGAAAACATATCGAGCGTGTATACGTTGGCGTTTTCGGAAGCGAGTTGGTCGAGTTTTTTCCAGTATCTTTCAAAACCCGACTGATCGTATATATCGGGATTGGCGTTGAAAGCCTTGATTAAAACCACTTCGCAATCCGGGTTTACGCCCTGCACGTCGTCGATAATCTTTTTGATATTTATATAATACGATTCCGCAGAATTCTGACCGCCGAGGTCGTTTATCCCAAAATGAATATACAGCAGATCCGGGTGCTCGTTCGCAAGTTTAAGCGTCTGCGCGTCTTCCGCTCCCCAGCCCGACGTCTTGCCTCCTACCGCCTGATTCGAAAGAGTGATATTCTCGTTATTATACGCCCTTTTGAGTTCTTCTGCGGTGAGCGTCATGAAATTATCCATAAACGGCTCGCGGTTGAACTTCCCGCTCGAAGAGCAACCTTCCATTACGCTGTCGCCCGTCGCGCAAATCTTTAACGGGTCGCCGAAAGCGAGTTTTGCCTGCGTTTTCGGAAGCACCGATTTTTTACAAGTCGCGTAAAGCGAAGTATCGAGATCTTTCGTATCGTAAACGTAACTTACGTATATCTGCTTGCCGTAATAGAACGGACTTTCGGAATACACCGCTCCCGCCATCAGTACGCAGTCGGTCGGAAAATAAGGTTATTAGGTTTTTATATAAAAAAAAACA
>FR898394.1:16093-19288 GCA_000437515.1 Acidiphilium sp. CAG:727
AGATAAAACCCTTCGGGCATCTCGAGACCTTGCAGATTCTTTTCGGTAAGATACGTAACTCTGTCTGGGTCGTTTACCGTCAGCGTTCTGCCGGACACGCCAAACAAGGATAAATCGTACTCTTTTTTGAGCGTAAAATCTCTTACGGACAAAATCCTGACCGGTTTGAATTGAAGTTTGCCGACCGCTTTTCCGTCGTCGCCTTTTATCAATAACACGGATTCGTTGTATATTACGTTACCCGTGTAAAACGGAGTTACCGTTTCGCTTGCGCCGAACGCATAAGCCGCCTCTTCGGGGTTTACGTAATTAGGCAAATTCGAAGACGGAGTTTTATCGTCTTTCGGTTTGCCGTTTCCGCCGCAGGACGCAGCGGTTAAGCCGAGTACGGGTAACATAAGCATGGATATAAATAATTTCATAAATCTTCTCATTGCGATCCCCCTTGAAAAAGAACGCGTGCTCTTAATCCTTTTCACACTCTCATTTTAACATATCGGACGACTCATTACAATACACAAAAGAAATGTTTGTATTGCACAAACTACATATTTTACTGATTTGCTTGACTTGACGAACCGCGTTTGTTATAATCGATTTGACCTTTTCTATTGCGAGGCTGATATGGGGCGACTTCTCGATATACTCAAAAATACCACCATAAACGTAACCGAAGCGGAATTCGCTACAGTCGGAGATTTTTGGAAAAATCAGGTGTTCTATTATAAAAGAGACCGGCTTTATTACGTTACGGACGGTAACGCAGACATAATACTGAAAGAAAAAACCATTCACCTGCAACAAGGCAGACTGTATCTGATACCCAGCCATTCCGTCGTCGACGGCAATTGCCGGCAATTTTTAAGCCATCACTTCGTACATTTTCAGTTCGACGACTACGCGTATAACCTGTTTTATTCGCTAAGCCCCAAAACCGAGGTTGAAGCGGACGAATTTGACGAACATTATTTCAAGTTGCTGGAAAAATACATGCTCGAAAAGGCTCAAAAACCGCTTTCCGCGCAGACGGAACTGGAAATTAACGGCATAATGCAGATTCTTATATCCAAATTTCTGCCCGACTCCGCATTTAACGACGACATGCTACTATTCGTCGACATTATATCTTATATAGACGATCACATAGACAAACCGATTACGGTTGCGGAACTTGCGAACAGAGCGGCCTTGAACAAAGTATACTTTTCAAACATATTCACGAAACATATAGGCATTTCGCCGTCGCAATTCGTTATAAACAGAAAACTCGAAAAAGCCATGGATCTGATAAGACATTCCGACGGCAACATGAAGGAAATCGCCTTTAAGACGGGCTTTGAAAGCGCGATGTACTTCTCAAGAATATTCAAGAAAAAAATAAGCATGACCCCGTCGGAATTCAAAGAAAAAACGACTGTAGGACTAACATAAAATCAAGATTTATAATATCACCGACACGAAAAAAACGCCGAATGCAAAATTGCATTCGGCGTTTTTTGGTATGCCAGACAAGAATAATACGAACCTTGCCAAAACTATGCTGTTTTGAAAATAATGGTTGGAGTTATCCGTCTTTGTAAGTGTTGAACTTTTCAGCCCTGTAACTATCACGAACTGAGAGAAAACACCGACTCTATTCATGAATATCAAGAACTTTCAGAATTCTTTTGAAAGTGTCTTGACCGTCAAGGCAAGTATCTCTTAGCCAGCCTTTTTCTTGATTCCAGTTTGCAAGCCCGCGATAATAAAAAGCCTTTTTGGAATCTTCTATAATAAACGGAATTATATTAAATCTAAGGCACTCTTTCAAAGCAATCAACCTGCCGACTCTGCCGTTTCCGTCTTGGAACGGGTGAATATATTCAAAGTCGGCATGAAGTTCGATAATATCGTCGATGGTTATATCACTTTTAGAATTAAAATTCGTAACGAGTTTATCCATCGCTTTATGGACTTCGCTCGGCTTGCAAGTTTCTCTTCCGCCGACGGTATTTGCTCGCTTTTTATAATCTCCGACGGCAAACCAATCGAGAGATGAATCATTGGTACCTTGTTTCAATAGCAAATGAAGATGCTTGATAATATCTTCGCTCAAAGGCTCTAATGCCTTATCGATTACGTAATCGATTGCGCGAAAGTGATTGCTTGTTTCGATAATATCGTCAACAGGAATACCGTCGCCGACGTCAATCGTTCTTGTTTCGAAAATTAACCTCGTTTGATCTTCCGTAAGTTTAGAACCTTCGATGTGATTAGAGTTATAAGTCATTCTGACTTGTAATTCATGATAAAGTCCGCCTGAAATCTTAACTTCTTTTTCTTCACGCAAAATTTGCAGAATGTGATTATCGCAAACTTCTCTGAACAAATCGTCCGGACGGCAATGCAAAAAATCCGCTATTCTGACAAGAACGTTTTTCGCGATTTTTTCGCCCTTTGATATTTTGGCAACGGTTCTGGATGAAATACCGAGTTGAGTAGTTAAGTCAGACTTAGTTAAATCTAATGCCTTGAGTTTATTTTCTAATGGCTTATAAGAATACATAGCCACCTCCTGATTTCTTTACTTATTATACCACAATAAAAGTAAAAAGTAAAGATATTCAAGATAAAAAGTAAAGACTTCATGTTTTATTGCCTGTCGTTGCCCGGGTTGTAGCACAGGTCAGCGACAATAGCAATTTTTATAGCCGTTTTCAAAAATTTTTAGCAAATATGAAAGAGAGTCTGACCGTAGTCAAACTCTCTTTTTTGCTGTTGTTTAGATTTACTTAATCCTGCAAATTATTTCTTCTTGGCGAACAATGCTTTGATTGCCGCGATTAAATCTGCAAACGTCTTTTTCTTGACAGCGAACCAAAGAACAGCAAATCCGCCGATTCCTGCGACCGCTACTGAACCGATTACGATACCTGCAATCTGTCCGCCCGAAAGTCCGTCCTTTTTAGCAGGCGTGGTGATTTCGCCACCGCCCGAAGACTTATCTTCATATACAGCCGTAAGGTTTTTTTCTCCCTCTACCTTGAAGGTATATTCCTTTTTGGTGCTGACGATTTCTCCGCTTTCGTCCTGCCAACCCATGAATACTTTACCTTCTTTATCTTCTGCCGTTACGGTTACGCTTTCGTCGTGTGCATAGAATTTGCTTTCGCCGTTTATTACCACGTTATGCGTGCCGATTTTGGCAATTCTAAG
>FR898395.1 GCA_000437515.1 Acidiphilium sp. CAG:727
GGTTACGACCATTGCGGGGAGTTCTCCGCCCGTAAGCACGTAATCGCCGATAGAAATTTCGCCGTCGAAATAACCGTCAAGCACGCGTTGATCCACGCCTTCGTAATGACCGCAGAGAAAAATCAGACGATCGTATTTAAGGAGTTTTTTTATATCTTTCTGCTCGAAACGCTTACCCTTGGGCGACATATATACCCTGTACGCCTTTCTGTCGGGATCGATGGCGTCCACCGCCGAAGCGATCGGCTGCGGCATCATGAGCATCCCCGCCCCGCCGCCGAAAGGATAATCGTCGCACTTCAAATGTTTGTCTTCGCTGTAATCGCGGATGTCGGTAACGCGGATTTCGACTTTTCCGTCTTTGGTCGCCCTGCCGATAATGCTCTCTTTCAAAGGTGCGAACATATCGGGGAAAAGCGTTAAAATATCAATTCTCATACATTACGACCTCCGTGAATTTTTCGGCGTTTACGACGACTTTTTTATTTTCAACGTCTATTTCGACGAGAAGAGATTTAAGCATAGGGAAAACCGCTTCGCCCTCTGACGTCGAAACGTAATAATAATCGACGTTTCCGCTCACGATATCGTGAATTTCACCCATCTCTTTACCGCTTGAAAGGTAAAGTTTGCTGCCCAGCACGTCCGAAATAAAGTAATTGCCTTTTTTGACGTTGATTTCGTTTTTATAAGCGTAAACTTCTTTTTGACGGAGGGTTTCCGCGAAATTTCTGTCGCTTACCCCGGCAAGTTTAAGAATCGCTTCTTCTCCGCCGGCAGATCTGAAAGATTCGACGGCGTAATCGATCGAGTTTATCTCGACCGTTTTTATATCTTTAACGCTCGCGAAATCGTCGGCGAAAAGGCGGACTTTTAGTTCGCCTTTAATGCCTTGCGGCTTCGCGACCGCGCCTATTTCGATTTTAAGGTTTTTATCCATAATACGATAATGAATAAT
>FR898396.1 GCA_000437515.1 Acidiphilium sp. CAG:727
CAAGGGGTCTCGCAAAGACGTGGTTGTAACCGCTCTTTGGGGAGATTCTTCGCTTACACCCGACACGACGGTGATCAGACTTGCCGTCACGAATACCGATAAAAAGGAGAAGCGCGCTATTTTATGATAGGTTTTTTGTATATAATTCTCGTTTTCGCGGTGTGTTTTCTGCTCGCGGTCGCATGTAAAATCGCGTATTCTTATTTTAAGGACAAAAACGAGCCGAAAGAGCCTGCCACGTCGTCCGACCCGAAAGTTTACTACATTACCGAAAAAATCAAAAAGCCGCAGAAAAAGCGACGCAGAAAAAAACCGAATATCGCTCTGTCGGGCGTCGTCATTCAACCCGAAAGATTTACGAACGATTCGAAATAAATATATTAAATACCCCGACTATTTTTGACTTTCGACTGAAAATGTAGTACAATGCGATTATGAAAGTCAATAAAATCACCGTTATCCGCGGACTACTCGTTTCCGCATTGTTCGCCGTAGTAAACGCCGTCGTTTGCAGGCTGTTTATCGTACCGAATTCGTTTGCTTCGGCTGGCGTCGAAGGCATTTCGGTACTCGTACAGAAAGCGTCCGGCGGAAAGTTCGAACTTCAATACGTTCAACTTTGTTTCAATATCCCCTTGTCGATTTTCGCATTCTTTTGCGTAGGTAAACTGTTTGCCGTAAACACGATAGTATATTCTCTCGTGTACTCGCTCGCATACTGGTTATGCGAAGTATGCAATCTCGATAAATTCGCTTATAATGCGATTTACGACACCATTTACCCCGTCGTTTTAACCGGCGTTATCACGGGGTTTGCTTACGGAATACTTTTCAGAGAAGAGAGTTCGAGCGGCGGAGTGGACATTGTTTCGAGATTCGTACACAAGAAAAATCCGCGTTTCAACTTTTTTTACGTTACGTTTTTCATAAACGCCGTAATTGCGATAGTTTCGGGTTTTATATTCGCGGCGGAAGCGGGTTCGTTCGACTACAAACCCGTATGTATGTGCGTTCTCTGCGAGTTTATCGCCAACGTTATCGGCGACAAAATCATCAAAGGCGGCGAATCGGCTTATAAATTTTTCGTTATCGCCGACGACGTAAGCCCCATCGAAAAGGATATAGCGCAAAATCTGGTACATACCTCTACCCGTTTCGGTTGCTACGGCTCTTATTCGAACGCGGCTAAACAATCGCTTATGTGCCTCGTAACGAAAAGCGAAATAGTGGAATTCGAAAAAATTCTCAAACGCCACCCCGACTGCTTCGCCTACGTCGAATCGGTCAACAAAGTAATAGGTTATTTCGATAAATGATTTTTATATAACACGCAAAAGCGGGGTGTCGCGATTT
>FR898397.1:0-12856 GCA_000437515.1 Acidiphilium sp. CAG:727
CGAAAAGACGTAAAATGGGAAATCGGCTTGAGCCTTAAACACAATCATTTTGCTGTAAAGCATAGCCGTTTGGCAAAAGGCTTGGATTTTGGCAATAAATGGTTTGGTATTCCTTGTTCAGAAAACTACTGGAACGATATTAAGCCCATTTTCGATTATTTGACAGAACAAAAGACTGACAATAAAAGATGGAATGAATTGCCGTCGAAAGATAAAACAGTATATGTTCCTCTTTTGCAGGCATTTATGGACGAACTTAATCGTAGCAATGCGTTAGATTCTTCCGTTCCGCAAAAAATGGTTGAGTATTTACTTGGTGAGTTCGATTTTTACAAAGTTATCAGTATTGATTCAAAGCGTATCACTCGCATTCAATCGTATAATATGCACGGTCAACTTAACCGAGCAAGTAAAACAATAAAACCGCAAATACATATTCCTGTGGCTTGTCTTCCCACTCGTATCGTGAATCTTGAATTTAAGCCAAATAGCACAAACACGGTAGAGTTATATATGGACGGTGGTTGGCAATTTAGTTTCCGTATACATAATGCGGCTACACAAGTCGAAACAAGTTTGAAGTTCGACATTCAAATTGTCGGAATGCCCACTACGATTATTACAATAAATTGCAGTTGGATTTGATTCGGAGGTAAAAATGAACATAAAACTATTTGATAATGAATTAATAAAAGAAGAAACGCCACTATCGCAGGTGATGACTGAACAGGAAATAAATGATAAGTATATCAATGGTGAAATAAGGATCGTTACAGAACAAGGAAGATACCCGTTAGAAGAGGTGTTCAAGATGTTCAGTAATAAAAGTAAGTATAATGATATAACGGATTATCAAAGAAATTACGTATGGTCAACAAAAAGTCGTTCATTATTGATTGAGTCATTTATAATGAATGTTCCAATTCCACCTATTTTTCTATATGAACGAGACTATAGTTTTTATGAGATACTGGATGGCAAACAGCGGATTTCTTCTATTGTGAAGTTTTATAATAATGAATTTGCATTGGAGGGTCTTGAAGTTTGGTCAGAACTCAATGGGAAAAAGTATTCGACTTTACCTATAAGAATTAAAGAAGGGTTGGATCGACGCTATTTATCTTCGATAATAATGTTAAAAGAATCTGCTAAAGATGCTTTTGAGGTCAATAAACTAAAAAAAATGGTGTTTGAAAGATTAAATTCAGGAGGAGAAAAGTTATACCCTCAAGAATCAAGAAATGCTGTTTTCGGCGGACCTTTTAATGATCTTTGTAAAGAATTGGCTAAAAATAGAATGTTTAGATTATCTTGGGGATTCAAGAAAAACAAGTTGCAGATATCGCTTTTTGAGGATGATGATGAAATAATCAACAATGACACGATCCATATGAAAGATGTTGAATTGGTTCTAAGATTTTTTGCGTTTAGACAACTTGATAAATTTGAAAACAATCTTAATAACTTTCTAGATGTATATTTGAATAATGCAAATAATTATTCATTTGATTTGTTGACTCAACTCAAACGACTGTTTTTAGAAACTATTGATTTTGCTTATACACTGTTCGATGGTCATCCGTTTAGATTATGGTCAACCAAGAACAATAGGCAATTTAGTTCAAAATTTGCAGTGAGAACAATTTACGATCCTTTAATGCAAGTTTTAAGCCAATATTTGTCTAAAAAAAATATTTTGTTGAACAAAAGAATAACAATTCAACAAGACTATATTTCTTTTTTAATAGAACATGAGGATGACTTTTCTGGAAAATACCAACATAAAGCAACTATCGAAAAACGAATTGCTTTATTTGACTCATTTATTGAGAAATACATTTGATAAGAGCAATTATGATTTCCATATTAGAGAGCATTAAACAAGATTATCTTAAATCTACCGATGAGATTATAAGATTTATTGATTTAATAAACCTTTGTAAAAGTCAAGATTTGTCATTTGCACACAAATCGAAGTTTTACAATAGAATTAAAACTTCCATGGATTCAATAAAAGAGCATCTAAGTGCCACTATCAATGCACAGTATAATGCCATTATCATTAGTCTATATGGTTCTTTCGAACGCGCGATAAAACAAGCAACAAACATTTTTATTAAATACTGCATACAAAATAGTTTTTGTTTAGCAAGCAAGTTCAGTAGCGATTATATTTCATCGGCATTTAAAACAGTTGATAGGAGACATTTAAAAGAGAACAAGGCTATTATTCAAGACCTTCATCTTTTTTTTAATGAAAATGATATCACAAAATTTCGCTCCGATATTTCTTTACAAAACTATCAAAACCTTCGTATAGATGTAATTCGTTCTATTGCCAACTCCATAGAATTACCTGATCCATTCGATAAAGTAAAAAAAACAGACGATTTTTTATGCTATATTCAAGCTCGACAAGCTTTATCGTCAAAAGATCAAGCTCGGTTATATGTTGATAGGATAAACATAGACAATGCTTTTCAGTATATAGATAATATCGTTGCAAGTAGAAATCAAATTGCACACGAGGGGCGCACCGATAATAGATATGATGACACTACATTAAAAGAATTTGTAATACAAGAATTTACTATATTTGTGTGTCAATACATTGAGTTATTAAAACACTCTTGGTACGTACATTGTGTAAAGAGCAATAAAATGATAGAGGAACTGAACATCCTAAAGGTTTTTAACAATCAGATAATATGTTTTAATACTGGAGGAAACGTAATTAATAAAAAATCAATAATCATTATCAAGAAGGGCAATGATAAATATGAAATTGCTTCGATAGAATCTATTCGACATAATAAAGTTGATATTGATTGCTCTACGGTTAATCAAAATATTGGGTGTGCCTTGACAAAAACATGCAAAATTACTTTTAAATACTATTTGTATTTGCAACAATAATTCGATTTACGTTACTAACACTCCGCCAGAAGAAAGAAATACGAACCGCAGGGGTTCGTATTTCTTTCTTTTTACGTTTGCCAGGGGATTCGAACGGGTTGGCAGGCGGCTCGTAACGACTGTCTTAATTTTTCGAAAAAACGAGCCGACCAAACAACCGACGGAACGGTTGTTTGCAACCCCGGCGTGATAGCGAGTATACGGAAGCGTAAATGAGCGAGAATTAAAATCGCATTTATAAGATTTTACTAATTAAAGCAAGCGGAAACTTAAAGCGAGCGGAGCGAATCCCTCAGCTTCCGCCAAGAAAGAGAAATACGAACACCGTTTTTCAATGGCGTTCGTATTTTTTATACAATGTTTAAGTCCCCGCCAAAGTGCTATCCCTACGATTTGTCTACGATTTGGTTCAAATTCGCTGTTTATGGGTAATACTTATACGCTTATTTATGCTATAATAACATCATCAAAAAAAGGAGTATTTTTATGGATATGAAGAAAATCGGTGTGTTTTTAGCCGAATTACGAAAAGACAGAAATTTAACTCAGGACGAATTGGGTGAAAAAATCGGCGTAACAAACAAAACCGTATCGCGTTGGGAAAACGGCAATTATTTGCCGCCTGTTGAAATGCTGCAAATTCTAAGCAAATTATATAATGTGAGTATAAACGAAATACTCTCGGGTGAGCGTTTGAATGAAAAGCGATATAAAGAAAATGCCGAAGAATATATAGTTGCGGATTTGAAGAAAAAACGAAAAGAGGCAAAAAAAAGAATTGCGGTTTCCTTTGTTGTAGCCGTTATTACAATGCTTGCAGGTGTTTCGATCCTTCTTTTAAGTGCTTTGCTTTCCGCGCCTGTTTGGTTAAGAATTATTTGCATTGTTGTGTCGGTTATAGTTATAATTCTCGGCATAGGTGTTTGTTGCGTTTTGACTGTTGATGCGGGTGTTTATGAATGTCCGAATTGCGGAGAAAAGTTCGTTCCGTCTATGAAAGATTTTATTTTTGGAACACACACTTTTACAAAAAGAAAATTGAGGTGTCCCAAATGCGGGAAAAAAAGTTTTTGCAGAAAAAGGTTGAGCTGAATTTCTTTTAATCTGCCGAAATTCTACGTAAAGACAAAAATTTATGGACACTATTATAATTCATGATTGAAAACGGAAACAAATCAGATATAACAGAAAAACGTTATCATCACGAAATATATTTGTCAAACCCGCGCAAACGTGTGATGACGAATGCCAAGCCTATTAGAATTTCTGTCAGAAAGGATCAACGGGCAACGAAGACTTCACGGTCAAAGACGTCACGTTTACCGACGCTCCGCCATTAGGAAACAATACGAACACCGAAACAAAATCGGAGTTCGTATTTTTCTTTTTTTACGGATATATCGGCATAGTAAAAAAAAACGGGGCTAAATGCCGGTAATCGACTTGTAGACCCGTTTTATTATATACTTTTACCGTTTAAGCGATTTTTTCCCACCACGCGTATAAAACGATATCGTCGCAGACAGGCGTAAGGTCTGTAAATCTTGAAAGAGTGTATTCCTCCCCTGCGCTTATTTCGGCTTGTTTTTTTCTGTACCAGCCTATAAATTTATATTTATCGGCGTTCGCCCGTTTTTTTNATCGGCGTCCGCGTTTTTACGCGGAATGGGAACGTGTTCGGTCATATAACAACCGTGAACGATCTCGAACTCGACCGTATCGCCTACCCAAACGTTATTTTTTGCAAGCATAGCGCCTTCCGCCTCAAAGACCACTCTGTGTTTCTGTTCGTTTACAAACTCCATTACGGTAATCCATTCGGAATTGACTTTTTTATAAATTACCTTTTTATTCGTATTAAAATAAAAATCACCGTCTCTGCCGAGCGAAAAATCGGGAGTACTTGCCCCGCTTAACCACTGATTCGGCTTTGAAAAATCGAAAGTTTCGCTAGTTCCGTCGGTATAATTTATTATAAGTTCGTAACTTTCGTCGTTTTCCGAACGGGTTATTCCCGATATTCCGGTTGCGGCGGGAATCGGAATATCTTTGGTCGTTCCGTCGGATAAGGTAATTTTCAACGTTCCTGCATAACCGTCGTTATCGGACGTCAGAAATTCGATGTTATCTATACCTACGCCGTCTTTACCGCGAGGCAGACTTATCTCTTTCGGCTCGGTACTTCCGCTGAAAGTAAACACAAGGTAAGGTCCTTCGTGCGTTTCGTCGGCCTCGAAAATCTGTACGTTGGAAACGTATTCTCCGTTGGGAATAAAAAACGTTACGTCTTTCATTTCTTCCGACGTGAATTTTATCGTTACTTCGGTTTCGGTTCCGTTATTTTTCGTAATTATTTCGGCTATTCCGTTTCCGTTATCGCCTTTATCGCCTTTCGAGCCGGAATCGCCGCGCAACGCGCTTAAATCCGTTACCTCTATACGACTTACGTCGCCGCTCTCGTAAACAAGTTCAAGATAATATTTATCGGCTTTTTCGTCGTAAACCACCGAGGCGGAAGTTATGCTTGTTTGTTTGTCCCACGAAAACGAGCATGCCGCAAGCGAAAAACACATAAACAAACAAATTATTAAAGCAACTATTTTTTTCATAGTCAAACTCCTTTAGCGTGAGCCTGCATTTTTTCTGTGCTGGGCGTTTGCCCGAGCGTGGCTCCGTCGGTAAACACAAAACGGAAGGGTTCGTAACCGGTAACTATAGTAACGGTTTTAAGCATCATATTGTAATACTGTCTTGCGCCCTCTCCCGCGCTCATGTTAAGATAAGTTTCCATAATATCGACCTCTGCGGCAGGTTTCATATTCAAACGATATACGTAATCGGTCGCAAATTCTACGGTGGAATAATTTGAGCCGCCGCCGTAATAGGCGACCGGTATATTAGTATACTGCGCTTCTCCGTCGCTATAACTTACGCTGCGTTTCTGCGCCTCTTTTTTAACAAGGTTTTTAAGCGGGAAAATAAAGTCAATGTTTATATTGTATTTACTCGGATCGGCTCCGCCCGTAATTCCGCCCAGACCGCCGCCTCCAGAAAGTTCTTTAAGCACTGTGGAAATATTTTCGTTTATAAGTCCCGAAATATCCATCTTTTCGAAATTTTTATAATCGTAAAACGCCGTATCGCCGCTCAGAAGCACCTTAACCGGGTAACTCGTGCCGGAAATCTGCTCCGGCGGATCGGGAATAAGGGGTTTCTGCTCGGGACCGCCGAACGACGAAAACATTTTGGTTATTTGCGACGGTATTTTAGAATAAAGGAAAGGTCCGTTAAACAGCGATTCAAAAACTATCGACGCTATTCCGCTATCGTAAAACTGACAGTTTTTAAACTCCGTATTGCCTTTGAATTCGGTTTTTACCGATTCGTCGCCAAGCGCGTTTTGCATATTACGAAGCGCGGTTTTGTAATTTTCGATCTTTTCTTTCGGAATATTACCGAGGTATTCGGTCATTAAAACGTCGCCCTTTCCGTCCTCTTTCATATAATCCGCAAGTTTGCCTCCGAACGCATTCCCGGAAGAATTCGAAAAATTCTTCACCGAATTGCCGTTGGGTTTCGAATATTCGTTCGCCCCCGTAGTGAATAAAAAGTTCTGGGCATGCATCAGCAAGCAGTTATCCACGGTGAAATTATAAGAAGAAAAACTTCTTAACACGTTTTTACCGTTTGAAAGTGTGCAGTTTTTAATGGTTATGCCGTTGCCGTCCGCTTCAACCGCAGTCCCGACCGTTTCGAGTTTTTTAAGACTGTTCACGTCGTCGCAGTTTTTAATTATCACGTCGTTTACGGTAACCCCGTCGCCATCGATATAAAACCCTGCGTTATCCTGCCCGTAAGCCGTTATAAGCGCCATTCCGTTAGGATCTCCGAGCGTATAAAACGGCAGCGGCCCGCGGAAAAGATTATCGGCGGTGAGAACGGGGACTTCCTGCCCGTCCCCCGTTGTAACGGTTTCGTAAGGATAAGTGAGATTATGGAAATTTATGGTATAACCGTTGCCGTAAAAGTCTTTTCTTATGCGAAGTCCCGCGTTGATCTTATCGGATATCGGCGAAAACCTCTTATCCGTTTTAGCGAAATCATTCCATTTATCGATATATTCGTGGTTGTACTTTGTCCGGAACGAATAAATTTCCGACGCAAACGAATATTTGCCGTTTGCACCCTTTTTACCGAACGACGTAACGTTGTTTTCCTTTCCGAGTTCGGTTCTGATAAACGATTCGGATTGGAACGATTTTCTCAATACCACTATTTCCCCGTTTTTCGAGCGGTTTGTGCAATTGAGAAGCTGATCGTAGTTATAAACGTTTACACCGTTTTCAACCACTTTGAAAGCCGCCTTATACGGCAATACACCTTCGGCGTCCACCTTGAACAGCACAAAAGCGTCGCCTGCCGATTTAACGGTTACTTCGCAGGTCTGTTCGTCGAATCCGATATTATCCGAAAACTCGTATTCCAGCGCGTCTTTAAGTTCTTCCGGCTGCGTGGTTACGTTCAGTCGGAATTTTGCGGAAGAAAGTTTTCCTCCTCCGTCCATGTCGTATTGACCGTAATAAATATTCGGATCGTAGTTCGCGCCCGAGGGCTTTATTTCCGACTGCGCTATGATAACGCCGCGGTCGTATATAATGGCTTCGAGTTTTCGGCTTACGTTGCCTTTTTTGTTGGAACAAATAAGATTTACCGCGCCTACGCCCAGCGTTTTAAGATAGTAGCCGTCGGTTTTCCGTTCTATTTCCGCTATCGGTTCGCTTTCGGCGTTGCTTTCCACGCGCCACACGAGTTCGTTTCCCTCGGCTATCGTATAGTTGCGTTGATTTACTCCCTTTGCGTTAAGTTTATAGCCGTTTTCGTTCAGTTTAAAGGCTTCCGGATCGCCGTAATCCCAGGCGATACCCGAAATATCTACGTCAACGTAAATGTACGTGGTGTTTATGGTAACCGTTGTTAAAACCGAGAACAAAAACGGTATGATAAGCAACACCGCAAGATTTTTCTTTTTCATCAGTTTATCGCCTCCAGTTCGAGGAACAGCCGTCCCGATTTTTTATAAACGATAAACGCGCCCGCCGCAGCCAGACCTATATACAGCGCAGAGCCGACGGCAAAGCAAACGTAAGGGTTAATTCCCGAATAAGCAAGTATAGCCGAAAATACGGCGAAAACCGTGGGCAGCAGATATGATACAGCCGAAGATATAAGCGTTTTACGCGATTTTGCCCGTCTTATTTTAAGTTCTTCGTAAAGCGACGCCACGTAGTACAGCGCAAGCGCGCATATACCGAGCAATAAGCAGAAAGACGCCGAAGCAAACCCGATAACGCCCGCGGCAAGCAAGACCGCGATCGATACAAAAAGCGAAACAACCGAAAGAACAAACGGTAAACCGGATTTGACTGCCAGTTGCAAATGCAGGTTTACAGGCATGGTTTTCATATTTTTTACCGTTTTTTCCTCCATTGAGATAAAACGGTTTGCGCCGCTCGCTATGGTAGTAGAAAAAACCATAACGAAAAACGCGTCTGTAAAAGCCACAAAACCGGGTATGAAATTGATATAATAAGTCATAGCCCCGGAGTTGAATGCGGTATTTATAGATTTAAGCACCATACACAACAAAAACGGCTGAATTATTATAAGCCCCGTATACGAAAAAATATTTTCGGAATTGCCGAAAATAAGCGACAATTCTTTTTTTATAAGGGATTTGGGAACGCTTAAAATTCTGAGTTTTCTTTCTTTGCTTTTGCGCTTTGCCGCAAAATTAACGTTACGCACGTAATTATAAGAAAAAACGGTGTAAACAAGTCCGGCGGCAAAAATAATCGAAGAGATAAGAAGATACACAAGAAGCGAATAACCTTTTTTGCTTATAAATACGCTCATCAGGACGTTCACAGGGAAAGCAAACTCTTTAAACTTTTTAAGATTTGCCATATTTCCCGACGTGAAAAGCACCGCCATTCCGTTATTCGAAACCAGATTTACGAATATTTCAAGCACCGACGAATAAGCGATGGAAAGCCCCGCCATAACCGCGGAAGCAATAAAAAGCTTAATAAGCGGATGATTTTTAAGCGCGCACGAAACGAGATATACGGAATAAACCGCCAGCAAAGCCACGCCCGCCTCCGTAACGAACGACAATGCGGGATAAAACAGCGCGGTAAAATAGAACAACGGCGGCATTCCCTCGCTTACGCCGTAAGCAATGAACAGCGGATATTCGAACATGAACGCAGCCGAAGTTTGCACAAGGAACAAAAGCACCAGTTTGGAAGATATGATTTGTCCGCTCTTTACGGGGCGATTGGATAACAGTTCAACGTCCTTAGGGTCGAAAAACAGTTTTTTTGCCGACATCACGCACGATACGGTTGAAAGAACGGTTATAACAAACAAAAACACGCACAAAAACGACTCTTTAGCACCTGCCACGTCGGATATTTTGCTTATTATTCCGCTGAAAACAAACCATTCCACGGCGACGAAACAGCCTATAAACAAAACGGTAAAAACCGCGGATATTATTCTTTCGGAAAACTTCGCGCTTCCCGAAAACATAAGTTTGAAATCTTTTAACAGCAAATTCAGCATGGCTTATTCCCCGTACGTTTCAATGAACAACTTGCCCAGTTGCAACCTGCGGTTAGGTTCTTTATTCAAATCGTATAAAGCCGCAACCACGCCGTTGTTTACAATGGCGACTCTGTCGCAAATACGGCTTACGAGTTCGATGTTATGCGACGTTACAAACACGGTTTTGCCGTGATCGGCGTATTCGCGCATCATTTTTTTAAGTTCTTCGACAGCCATAACGTCAAGTCCGACGGTCGGCTCGTCAAGCACCCATATATCGGGGTTAAACAACAAACTTGCCACAAGGCAAAGTTTCTGTTTCATACCGTGGGAATACTCGGAAATACGATTTTTAAGTTCTGTTAAATCGAGTTTAAGCCGTCCGCACAGATAGGCGTAATTTTTAATAAATTCGCCCTCGGATATTTTATAAATTCCGGCTATAAATTCAAGATAATCGTATCCGGTCATAACTTCATAGCACGACGGCTCGCTGGCGACGTAACCGAATCTTCTTTTGGCATCCAGCGATTGTTTTACGATATCGAAGCCGTCTATAAGTATACGTCCGCTCTGAAACTGCTTTGCGCCTATCATACAGTCGATAGTAGTCGACTTACCTATTCCGTTCCGCCCGATAAAGCCGAAAAGTTCACCCGGATAAACCTTTAAGTTAAGTCCTTTAAGAACTTGTTTATTCCCGTAGGCTTTGTGCAGATCTTCGATTAAAATCGACGGCGTGCGCCCGGTTTCCGCGGATGTCGGATTCAATACGTTTTCGCCGTTCATACCTCTCTCCTTAATTTACAAATCCATATAACGCTTTCGCCCGACGAATTTTGGGTAAAAGCGTAGCGCGTGCCACAGTTCGGGCAGGAAAATTCCCCGTCGTTTTCATAAACGTCGCTTACGCCGCACGCCGGGCAATATTTTTTATATACCGAAGAATCGGCGCGTATAAGCCTTATTTTAGAGGCCAGCCACGAATAAATCATTTCTTCTTCCGTTTGCCCCGCGCGGGACAAAAGTTCGTGCGTAACGCCGTCTTTAAGCGACCATTCGCCGATAATTTCAACCGAACAGAAATTTTTTCCGTCGTCGCCCGACGCAAATTCTTCCGCGGCCTCGTCAGAACGTCCGTCTTCCGCAAAAAGAGCGTATTTAACGGTTTTTTTGCTTATTTTATGCGTTACGTCGAGAATTACCGCGCCTTTTTTATTAAAGTCGAAATTCAACAAAAATTCTTTGCCGCAGGCTTTATACTCGTTTAAGTTTTTTCCTTCTTTTAAATCGAAACCGAGTTTTTTAAGCGATTTTACAATATAAATTTTAATAACGGATCGCAAATCTTCGGCTTCTTCGCCCTCGCTCTGATATTTCAGAAATCCGTTGTAAAACTTAAAGCATGCGCGATATTTTAAATCTTTAAGCAGAATGTTAGTGGGCGAAATTCTCCCTTTTAAGGGTTTTTCTTTGCCCACAATTTTATAAAACCCCGTATTTTTTAAGTATGCCACGCGTTTTTCTATATTGCGCGCAAAATCCAACGCCATACCGGCGTCGCCGGCGTAAAGCACGTCGGTATTTTCGCCTATACGCGGCAATCTTTCGCCGTAAACCCGTTTAAGTTCGGTAATTTCCTTGCCGATAAGGTCAATTAAAAGAACGATGAATCTGTTTTCGTAAATACAAAGTTCATCTTCGTTACGAAAATAATACAACTCTTCCGGCACCATTTTTACACCGCGGCGTTTCCATAAACTGCCGTCGCGGCATACGCGCTTAAAATCATCGGCGGAAAGTTGCCCCGCCTGTTCGATTCGGGCAAAAACTTCTTCGCGCCTGGTTGAAATGTGCGGTTTTTCCGCTATCGACGAAATTATGCCCAGCAAAGAAAGCACTTCTTTAAAGTACGAGCAATCTTCTTCATACGAAATTTTTTGCAACGAAAAGTCGCCTGCGCTTTCCGCATGGGAATATGCGCCGACCAAACCGCCGTTCAGCGAAATAAATTCTTCTGCGGCGCGAGCGTTGCTTTTAAATTGAAGTTGTCCGGTTGCTATCATACTTTTTATTTTTTCCTAACGAAAGATATTATTTTTCTTTCGTCCGTCACGCTTTTGCGGAATATTCTCGTTGCGCATTCCGCTTAAAACCGCAATAACCGACGCATTACAGTGTTTTTATGATTTTTCTTATAACCTTTTCGCTGCGGGAAAGCGTACCCTTGCCGTAAGTTTCATCCATAAGCGCAAGAGTTTCTTCCAAAGCGGCCTTAACGTAATCTTCAAAACGCCCTTCGAGTTTAGAGAACAACTTTTTGCAAAGCATAAAGTCGAGCGCGTCTTCCTTAGTACCGCCGCACGCGATAAACGCAGGCACGATTTTTTCAAGCTGATTAAGAATACGGTTACCTACGGCAACATCGAAAGTATCGTAAACAAACCCCGAAATTTTGTCGAGTCTGGCTTTATCCTGCGCGTTAAAAGCGTTTGCCGAATCGGCTTCGGCAGCGGCATACAGTCCACGCAAAGCGGAAGCGGTAACGTGGATTTTTTCAACGTTCTCGCTTACCGTAAACGCGTCGTTTTTCTTTAAGAACTCCAAAGTAATGGCACGGTCGTAAACCTTATCGGTAATGGTAAACGTAGAATCGTCGCGGTTGGCGGTGCCTACAAAGTAACTGTTTTCGGGAATCCGAACAAACCCGTTTTCAAGTTTTACGGGCGGCACAAAATCGTGCGGAACGCTCATAATTTTGAGTTTCCAATCTGCAACGGGGTATTCGAGTACGCTTAAAAGGTCGGCAAAATAATACTCTACGCGCGAAATATTCATTTCGTCAAGCACGTAAAAGTTAAGCGTATCGGGCGAATAATTCGCCTCGTACAAAGCCGACAAAAATTCGGTTTCGGTATAAGTTTTAGAAAATTCGTTATAAAAGCCGATTATGCTGGTTTTATCGCGCCAGGTAGCCTGAACCGGCATAAACAGCACGTTTGCGCCTATAAACTCGGCAAAATAACGCGGAAGCGACGACTTACCCGTACCGGAAAGACCCTCAAGAATTTCAAAATGACTTGCGGCAAATCCGCTGATAAAAAACCTGACGGTATCTATATCGAAATATAATTCCTGCGTTTTGGCAAGATAAAGTCTGAACTTTTCGGCCAACTCTTTAAGCGAAACGTCGTCGCCCTTAGCGGCAGGCAACTCAAAACCCTCGTATTTTTCGTCGATAGCGGTAAGCGAAGGAAAAACCTCTTCCCTGTCGCGGATAATGGTATCGTCGCCGGTGAGTTTGCTTACGGCGTTGCCGCCGGCAGACGAGCCG
>FR898397.1:12901-23380 GCA_000437515.1 Acidiphilium sp. CAG:727
CGCGCCACCCGAGCCGTCGGAAATACCCTGTTGCCTTACGGTAGACTGACCGTCGAAACTGCCGGTAACGTCTAAACTGACGTTGTCGTCGTCAAATTCGGGCTGACTCGCGCTCGAGAAAAAGCGGAAAGGCTTATCCACAAGGAAAAAGTTTACCGCAAGCATTACCGGCGCGCCGATAACCGCAAACAAAACGATATAAATAACCGTAGTAAGCAAAACAATCTGCCCGAGGTATTTCATAGCTTTGCCTATGTTTTCGCTCGTAAGCGGACTTTGCATAAGCGTGCCTAACGTAAGCGATAAAGCGATGCACACAACGGCTGTACCCGTATACCATAAAAACATTTTTCCGCTTTCGGGCTGAATGTTTTTAAATACGGCAAACTGCCTTTCAAAGCAAATGGCAACTGCCGCAATGGTAACGAACACGGCAAGCAGCATAACCATAACGAAACCCGAGGTTCCGCCTGCGATTTCTTCAAAACGCATACCGACGGCAAGCATATTTACCAAATTTTTCTTTGGATAAAACGTGTGCGCGCCGTCTATACAGGCGCAGGTAAACACCAGCAGCACCGCATACATAACAGATAGCGATATCGCTATAAAAGTTTTTCGTGTAAACAGGGTTTTTATCATAAGCCGTCCCTTCTTTTTAACTTATAATTTTTATAACGGAATTAAACCTTGCAAACGTATTTAATCCGCAGTCGGCGTCCGCATAGGTCAGCCGTCGTTTTTTTTTGCGATTATTGAGATTTTCCGCTCTCGCCGCCGTCCGAAGAGTTTTCGGTTTTATTCTGCAATTTTCCGTCGTTTTCGGGCGGAGGATTATTTTTCAGAATTTCTTCGCGGATTTCCTCTGTAACCAGTCCGTTCGGTTCGAAAGTATAAATAAATTTATTAAGGTAGAGCGTTTCCACGTATTCAACTGTCAGATTGTCCACGCCGACAACCTCGTCAAGGTTAAGCGCCTGTTTAAGCGCGGATAAACGCTGATTTTTAGCCTCGTTCATTGCCTTGTTGCGGTTATCTACCATAAGCATACAATAAATAATGGCAACAATGGTGGCAATACCCGAATATGACTGAAAAAACAGAATAAAAATGCCTATCGCGGGCAAATATTTGCCTGTGTATTTACCTATCACCCTGTCAAAAGGCGGGTGATCGTTGTCGCTGTCGGGGTTGGCGTCGCCGCGAGTGGTATAGGTGCCGTCGCTGTTAATGCGAAAAATACGGTGAATAATGTTTACGCCCTTGTCGTTTACGTAAGCAATAACGTCGTATTGTCTAAGTTCTTCGGGAGAATCCACCTTTTCAAGCAAAATTATGCTGTACGTGGGGAACTGATCGTCGCGTCCGTCAAGATAATATCGGTTATTGGGGTGTTTTTCGCTCATAGAGCCGCTTGCAACCACCATAAGCATTTTATTGCCCAAAACCACCGAATTTCCGCTGATTTTATTTATTACGGCAAGCACGAAAAATATGCACACGAATGCGGCTATAACCGAGCCGACAACCCGCTTAACAACAGCCCACCGCTGTTTTTTAACGTTTTTGTTGTTAAGCTTGTCGTTCACGAAAGAAGTTATAAGTTCGGTGTCGTTTTTTCCGTCATTATAGTTCTGAACAACGCTTTTGCTATATGCGCCGAAAAGCAGAGTGAAAACGGCGGAGAACCCCGCGAGCGCAAGCACGGTTACCACAAGCGCAATTATATCGAGCGATGACATTTTACCTTAATCTTGCCTTAAAAATAATAGATTTTTTGTAAATTTTCAAAAAAAGTCCTTGCTCAAGGTTTAACGCCTTAAGCGAAAGGACTTTTTTCCGTTCTTCTTCCGGCAAGGCGTTGCCGCCTTTGCCCTTTGGTTTTATTTAATTATTTCTTCACTTAATTATTTCGCCTGCGCGTTGACAACTACGGTGAATTTAGTTTCGCTTACAGCAATAGCCTTTTTCATAGCCTGAAGAATATCGCGCTTTGCATCAGCATTTAATTCGGTATATTGGCTACCTGATTCTTTATCCGCATTAGCTATGGCAAGAAGCGCAGTTTTATTCTCCGGCGAAACAGTCAATCCGTCTTCGCCGTCGAGGTATCTGCCGGGGTTTTTGTTGCCAAACAGCTCGCCCCAACTGAACGTAACATCAAACGAGAAAGTAGCGGTATCATCAGCACCCGGAGTAAATACGTTAGTATCGGTAGGCAAATATTCTACTTTTTTTGCAGCGTCAATAAGGTTGCCATTAGTGTCTGCCGCGCCAGCGGGTAAAGTTATATATTTAGGCAATGCGGGATCCACTGTATAGGTTTTTACACCCTCTCCGACATCTGTCGCTTTATAACCCGCAGCGGTAATAACGCTATCGGGAACTTTAATTTTTACTTCCATCTGCTTTAAAGTAGCAAACTTTTTAATAGAACCGCTAACAGTTATCGTAAGAGATTCCTTATCATTGGCTTCTGCGGGTGTTGCATCATTGTAACGAATGTTACCCGTTTTATCGGATTCTAAAGGTCCGAAATTGATTTTACCGAGATTTGTAGCATCATTGATTGTAACGCCCAAAATAGCGTCGGAAACGTTGGAAGCGTTAACGTTGCCCGTTCCTTCCTTGCTGTCATTGTTACTGATTAACCAGGAAGCAAAGCCGACTGCAGCCAACGAAACCGTTAAAAACACGCACATAACAACGACTATTGCTTTGCGTGAAAAAGATTTACGCGTAGTTTTTTTCATTCGTTTTTTCTCCTTCAACGTAATATAATATGCTTAAACATATTACGTTACGCTGCGTTAAAATATTTTATTACTTTTTTATTAAAAACTTTTTACCGATTTTAGTTACTTTTAAGCAACTTTGGTATTACCGCTGATAGTTACCTTATATTGTTCAGTATTAAGCCTATAAAGTTCAGTCAAAACGGCATTAGCCTCTTCACGGTAAGTTGCATAATCTTTACCATTGTAATAGGTATACGGATTTCCGTTTGTTCCCCATTTGAAAGTAATGGTTATTATAAGTGTTGCCGTGTTCCCACTTTCTGCCTTTTTAAAGGCCGTTTTAGGTATTGTTGAAGCAGCTCCGTTCATTACAATTTCTTCATTAAGCTTTTCACCGTATGAAACTGTCGGGTTAGCTATGATTTTAAACCCTTTTGCTCTGCCCTCGGTCTTTACACCTTCCCTTAATTCATTAAAGACGCTGTTTTCGCCTGTTGTCGCCATGGTAATATTAAAATCATCGGGAACAACGTTCCAGTCGTTATATGTAAGAGTGAGCGTTAATTCCGCTTTCAAATCTTCTTTAGTAGGATTAGTAAGCCAAGCCCCTGCAATAGTTTTTTCGGGCGCACCGAAAACTATTTCTCCACCCGTAATTTGCGCATCAAGCGTATACGATTTATCGGTTACGGTTTCGGCAGTAATTGTACTCCCAACTTCTTTATTAACATTCGGGTTGATAATTACCCATGCGGCGAAGCCTACGCCAACCAGCACCAGCACCGACAAAATGCTTGCAATAGAAATAGTTAATTTAGACTTCATTTGAATTTCTCCTTATTTACTATTTACATATTCATTTCACGCCGCTTGCAAATATTAAATAAACAAACGCGCAATAAAACCTGCTTAAAAACCGGATTGAACGCTTTACCGAACTTATAATTTATAGCGTGTTTTTATTAAAAACTACACCCGTACAAGTCTTCTACCGTGAATATAGTAGCACAAATTTTTGGATAAAGCAACTGTTTTAACACTAAAACGAATTTTCGTTAAATTTGTCGTTTTAAGTACCCCCCCCCCCCCCCTCCTCTCTCTTTCTCTCCCTCTCTTTATTTTTCTGTGGAAGAACCCCCGCTTTCACCGCTTTTTCACACCATTTTTGCTTTTGTGGGGACAAAACAACGATTTTTTTCGCCCCGATTCGCCTTTTTCGCAAGTTTTGTTTAATTTTGTTGACACGCGCCAAATGAATTTATATAATTATATTATAGATTATATAAAAATTTTTTCCGTGGCGTATTAACTACCGACAATAACGCTATTCGAATTGTGCTTATACTATATGCTGGCTTACAAAAAACGCCGCATTAAAACAACGCAAACACCCTGACCGACTAACAACAAAAAACGGAACTCGATTATGAAAAAAACCATTACGCAACAACTTAATAAATTTTTTGAAGCTGCTGCCTTAAAAGTATCTTCGGTTTTTGTGTGCGCCGTTTTATCGGTAATAACGGTAATATGCGTGGGGTTCTCGTCGTGGATAATAGTTAATCCCAACGTAAAATACACGGTAAACGCTTCTCCCTTTGAGGTGTACACCGTAACCGACAGCCAGAATTACATAGTTTTAAACGACCCTGTCGGTTTCAGTTATTACCACTCCGGGTTTACCGACGGCAAAGGCAATCTTACCGCTACCGGCGATATCTCGTTTGACGTAGGTTTTAAAAGCGGCAACGCAAAAGATTTTTTAGAAGCAACCAACGGCATGAATTTACAATTCACCCTTTATTTTACCGGCGTTGACAAAAGTACCGCCGCCGGCGTTATTCCTTCGGCTACTTGCGACATAGGTAAAAATAACATCGCGTGCGAAAGAATAGTTAATAACGGCGAATATTATTTGCGGGCAATTGCGCCTTCAAACGAAATAGGCATAACCGAAAGCACTACCGAAAAAAACTTTACGGTTACGTTTAAACTCGCAAGCAATACCTACGCAGAACTTTACAAATATTTGCAAAAAGGCGGCTCTTTTATGATAGAAGCCCGCGTTTCTAAAATTTATAAGTAATATATCGTTGAAAATCATAATATAAAAAAATCTAAAAAAAGGAGGTGCATATCGTGCAAAAACGCGTAGTTTACGACTTTAACGCGCAAACCGCAACGGAAAGCGCGGCTGAAAATTCAACCGATAAAGCCGTAAAAACAAGCAACGCAATAGGCAAAATTAAACGCGCGTTTTCGGGCAAGAGTTTTAAGCTTGTCGTTTTGATAGTACTCCTTTTTGCAAGTTTATTCTGCGCGATAGGCTCCGCCGATTGGATTATAAGTCAACAAAAAGTCGTGCCGAACGTTGCAGGTAACAGCATTTTTAAATTCGACGACCTCGGTTTTGGCGCGCACGTAAACAACGGTAAACCCACCGGGAACTACACGTTCAACGGCAGTTCTATCAGCATCGCGATGTCTGTCGCGGCAGTCGGCGGTGTGCAAAACCTGCCCGACAGTGCCATTGAAGCCCAAAATATACGTTATAGAGTAAAAAAATGCGCTCCCGACACTAAACCGGAAAATCTTAACGAAGAATTTTTTAACAGCGACTACGCCACCGTTCTGCCCAAATATGCAGGCACCTACGCCGTGCTTATAACCTCCGAGGCAGACGGAGTTTCTTACGGCAAAACCATAAAAGTTTTCACCATTGCCCCCTGCCCCGTTAAAATTGAATGGTCGGGGGCTGTCGGCTTTACTTACGACGGCACAGATCACAGTCGCAACATTACCGCTACCGCCAGAACCGAAAACGGTGCCGCCGTAAACGAGAATATTTTTGAAATATCGTTTAGTTACAAGGCGCACGGCGCGACAACTTTTACCCCTGTAACCGAGGTTAAAAACGCGGGAACTTACACCGCTACCGCCGAAATTTCCAACAACAACTACACTATTTCTTCAAACGATACGGCAACTTTCACCATAGGACAAAAAGCACTTACCGTAACGGCAGAAAATAAAACCGTTACTTACGGCGATTCCGCCACCTACACTGCAACTTATAAAGGCTTGCTCGACTGCGATAAAGGCAAATTAGGCACGCCGAATTTTACATGCAATTATAACAAGGTAGGTACTTATCCTATAACCGTTGACGGGCTTGAAAATTCAAACTATGCAATAACCTATGTCAACGGCAAGCTTACGGTAAATAAACGCACGGTTACTCTTGACTGGGGAACAGACAATTCTTTTATTTACGACGGCACTGCGCGCACCCTTAACCCTACCGCCCAAAACGTTGTAAATAACGATAATTTAGGTCTTACCGTAACCGTAACAGGCGAAAATGTAAGCGGCTCTTCGGCAATAAACGTAGGCACCTACACCGCCACCGCGAGCATTACTAACAAAAACTACGTAATCGACGAGAATAACAAATCTGCCACGTTTACTATTACCGCCCGCGCACTTACCATAACGGCAAACAATCATGAAATCATCTACGGTTCCGCTCCCGCTACCAACGGTTATACAATCAGCGGAATAGAAGGCGAAACGCCTGAAACGGCAAATATCGGCGGAACGGTTAAGCTTACAACTACTTATACCCAATATGGTAAAGTGGGCGAATATGATATTATTGTTGATATAAGCGGACTTTCTTCGTCTAACTATTCGTTTACGGCAGTAAACGGAAAACTTACCGTAAACAAAAAAGAACTTACCGTAACGGCGAAAAATCATGAAATCACATATGGCGAAGAACCATCCGCTAACGGCTATACAATAAATGGTTTTGTAAACAACGAGAACGAATCGGTTATAAAAGGACTTGAAAATATAACTTATATTATCGACTATTCACAATGGGAAGACATAGGGAAGTTTTCTATAACTCCAAAAGTTGACGGGCTTTCGGCTGTCAACTACTCTTTCAAAGCAAATTCCGACGGAATACTTAAAGTAAAACAATTAAACATACATCTTTCCGGAATTATCGAACGCGACTATGATGGTAGCGAATTTTTATTTGATAAAAACTTATTTACTACGGCGACCGCGACCTTCACTGCCCCTCAAAATCCCGGAATCGACCTGAAAAAACTGCCGTATGATATCTATCAATATATCAGCAACGCAGGCAATGCTCAGAACTTCGATAGCGCCAACGGAATAGCCGTAACACCCGAAAACGGTTTGTTCAGTTATGCTTTCGGCAAGCCGATAGAAGCAGGCTCAACATACAAAGTAGATAAAGTAACGCTTAACAATAAAAACTTTAATTTAACCAAAACAGAAGTTTATTTGAAATACAAAACGGCTAAAGTCGGCGACAAATTTTACACCATCGAAGACGCACTCGCCCAGAGCGGAACAATTACCCTGTGCGGCGACGCGTCTAATGATTCTTCTTACGTGATTACGGCTTTTGCAAAGTTAAATAACCTTTCCGGCACCGCTTTCGGGAATTACAAGACAAATTATGAATACACTTTAAAATCAAATAGCACGTTACTGTTGCCTTATAATAGTGATGGTCTTGCAATTAATTCGGATTCAGATATAATAAATTGCGCAACCGCACCGGAATATGTTTATTCTGTATTAATAATTCCTCAAGAGATTAGTTTTACGATAAGCGGAACATTAGACATTGGCGGGAGGCTTTCTTCAAAAGGTGGAGATTTTAATCAAGCACGGGTTAAACAACATTCAGTCGTGTACAACAACGGAAATATAGTCGTTACAAACAGAATTAATAGTTATGGCTATTTGAAAGGTGCTAACGATGGACTGGTAGAATTACAATCAACAGCGACGGCTCTTGATATCATGCGAGTTTACGATTGGTTAGCGGGTACCGAAGCGATTCAAATTCACAACGCCGACATATTCCCATTCAAATCATATTCAATCCATAATATTTCTTGTAAAACTAAAATTACAAAAGGAGCACAATATTTAGCCAAAGCAGCACTTAACGTTCAGAATATGTTACTGCCCAGCGATCCCATTACTATTGTAGGTGCAAGCGGCTCAATGTTTACAGTTGAAAGCGGATATATAGTTAAAACTGCAAGCAATGCCGATTCAAATAAAGCATCAACTGATTTGACGTCAATCACCGGGACAAACCAGTTAAAAGGTCAAAAGGACATAATTACATTAGGGGAAAATACCGTTTGTCACGACAACTCAATAACACTAACAATTAAGATGGCTGGGTTTACAAAGAAAATAACCACAAGCAAAGATTACCCATTACCTATTTCATATATTAATTTAGTTGTTCCTAATACCGCGACATTAAAACTAAATGCAGTTTCCTACTTATTTTACCTCGGTAGCTCTTTAAAAGTCGAAACCGGAGGGAATTTAGTAGTTGAGAAAGTTTCAGTTGCCTTTTACACATTAAATGATTGTATATCAGATGAAAATTGGGAGAAAAACCGCGTAAAATACGCTACTGCAGAAGGCACGAACGATTATGCTGTTGATCGAACCGATGCAAAACTGTCAATTGATGCCGGAGGAACGGCAACAATAAAATCAAATGCGTCAATAAGCGGATGTATTACTGCTACTAATTCTCAGGCTCAATTAATTATTAACTCATCTACTTCCGTAACGGTAAAAGTCCCCACAGATTTAATAGCTCACAATGTGGCAAACGATATTGACAAAGGACTCATTGCCACTGGAATTATAAAAGCCAGTAAAATAGAAAAAACATATACTGCTTTCGGCGATATTATGACAAGCCAAAACAGTTACACACAACGCGATTTAAACGCCGGCACTTATTATTCAACCAAAATCGATTCCGATTACGTTTGGTTTAAAAATTCCGCAACAATCACCTACCATACAAACGGCGGAACCTTAAACGGAACAAGCGGAAATACAACGCAAAACATTACTTTACCGTCGGGCGGATATATCAGCTCAAACCTTCCTAAACCTACCCTCCCTTACTACGAGTTTAACGGGTGGTATTATGATAGTGCTTTAACTCAAAAGGCAACGGCAATATTTGCTTCTTGTGACCTTTATGCAAAGTGGACGCCTATTCAATATACAATTGTATATAATTTCCCTTATGACGAATGTGGCACTCTTGTCAACGACTCGTTAAGCGGCACGGAAGTAAAAACTTTAGCCACTCCGCGACAACAAACCATTACCGTTGACGGAACTGAATATACATTTAGCGGTTGGTATTTAAACTCTGATCGTACGGGCGACTCCATAACCGAAGTTTCGGCAGTCAATGCAAATAAACAAAATAAAATTAACGTATATGCATTTTATCGTGGCGGGACTTACACGGTCAACTATGAGGAAGATCCGGAAAATCTTTTACATAACAACAACCTGACCGCTAAAAAACCGGAAAGCCAAACTTTTGACAAGGGTATGGCTGTTTCACAGTCAGAATTACAGTCGTTAAATAGTTATAACGACAAAACCTCTTTCATGTTTTACTTTGCAGGTTGGTACTTATCAACCAATAGCAGTAAAATTATAACTTCGTTGCCTAGCACAATTGACGACGATATAACCTTATGTGCAAAGTGGATAAAGAAAGCACAGTTAAAAATAGAACTGCCCGTATTTGAAAACGGCAACAGAACCGGAAACACAACCATTTATGACACACACAAGTATTTCTACAAGCAAAAAACAGACCCGATAGGCATTAAAAATCTTTTAACTTATATTGGTGCCGGTTATACCGTTCCTGAAAACTATAAATTTATAGGCTTTAACGCTTCGTCCGGATTTACCGCTACGCAAGATTATAGCGACATGAACAATATAACTACCAGGATAGAAGTAGGCGCGACGTCAGATGTTTTAACAATCACAGCCGATATCAGAAAGATTTTGACTGTTACCCTTACAATGGATGCAAAGCATAAATATTTCGGGCAAACAAAATATTTTAAAATTACACAAGTTATAATAAGTTCTAATTCAATGTATTCAACGGATAAATCAAATTGGCTTATGTCAAATGGAAGCGGAAGTGTTTCTGCGGGAGACAGAAACGGATCAGCCACACAAAAGATAACATTCTATCTGATTGAGGGAACTAATGCCAACATTACAGTTACCGTTGATTCTGTCACAATTGCTGCTATAACATTTTACCCGCCTACACCACAAGTTAATAACTGCACTACAAGTGATAAAAAAAGTCCGTTTAGATTTATAATTGGAGATAATGATGCCACAATAAGCTGGACCTAATACGCCAAACCTATAATAATTCAAAAATAAAAAACAAAATTCAGCTTTAATTAAGTACATTATGTTATCTTCCTAAATGGTAACAAAGCCTGTTAAAAACCTGATGTTCCGTTTTTAGCCAACAAAACCCATAAAAAGTGGCGAGGATGAGCCGATTTTCGGCTCATCCTCGCCCATTTTTTTCGTTCCGTTTCCACTCTCTGCCCTTGTCAAGCAATCGCGCGCATATCTGCCATGACAAAAACAATACGTACTCAGAAGTGTATTAGGGTATTAGTATTGTTTTTATAGCAACGCTGTACTTTTGATAGCGCGGAAAGTCAACCGCTTTAAGAAAAATATATTTTATAATTGAATTTGATTGAAAAAATGTAAAATAGAATTGTAATGCAAAAAAAGAGAGAAAGAAATGGCATTATGCACCAAAGCGGAAACTTAAAACGATAATAGAGCCGCCGTCGCGAAAATTCGC
>FR898397.1:23395-24017 GCA_000437515.1 Acidiphilium sp. CAG:727
GAAAATTCGCGACGGCGGCTTACGTTTAAGTTTGTTTAATTTACGCGATATATTCGAGCATGTATTTGGGAAGTTGTTCCTTGGTGGCGGAAACGGTTACTTCCAACGCTACGTTATTTGCGTCGCAAATCTTCTTAATCTCTTTGAACGGTTTTTCGAGTTCGTCGAGATTGGCGTCGGTAATTCTTAAAATTCCGTCGATAAAGATATTTTCTATATCGTGGTTGCCCGCGAGAAGACCTTTGACGAAACCTTCGAAGCCGTCGACGGTGTTAATGCCGTATTCTTCGGTATAAACGCATCTGACGTTGAGATTGATTGCAACCGAGCACATTCTTTTATCAGTAATAAATACAACGTTGCCCTTTGCTTTCTCGGCGGCGGCGTTGACGTCGTCGAGCATAATCTTGGTTTTGCCGAAGCCTTTCGGGCCGTAAACAAGTTTTATCATAAAACGATACCTCCGTTTTTTCTTCTTGCTACTATTGTATACTAAACCGCGTAAATTTTCAAGAGTTTTTGAAAAATATTTCCGATTTTTTTTGAAGGCGGAATTTTATGCCGAGCAAAAACGATACGAACCTTACCAAAACGCCGAAAAACGCGCGTCGAAAATACTTTC
>FR898397.1:24081-28952 GCA_000437515.1 Acidiphilium sp. CAG:727
ACTCATTCCGGTTATTGGAAAAAACTCGTTCCGGTTATTGGAAAAACTATCCACCACCAAGTTCCCCAAAATGCGGTGCTGATTATGCCTAAAACCAATCCCGCAACCGCCAACCCGGCGCACCGCGTACGGGTTTTCTTTTGCACTACCCCGACTATGCTCAACGCAAGTCCAACGGCAGAGGCAATGCCGAAAACAATTCCTAACTCCAATGAAACCAACGAAACTATAAAGCCTGCTATTCCGAAAGCGTTGACTTTTTCTTTTTTCTTTTTCTGCTCCGTCGCCACTCCGCAATGAACGCAAACGACGGCTTTATCGTCGATTTCTTTACCGCAATTCCAACAATACATAATCGTTTTTCCTCGTTTTAACCAACCGTAATAACATATTGATATATTTTTCCGAAATTATATAGCAATTGGTTATAATTGTCAAGTAAAAGGAAAAATAAAACGGTGGTTTTTCAAAAAACCTTAATCGAGCAAAGAAAAATCAATAAACTTACCCAAAGGCAAGTGGCGAATATCTCGGAATCACGCAACCGTCTTATATCCGCTCCGAAAACGGACAATCCGAGCCGACTTTGACCAACCTTGTAAAATCAGCGGACTTATTCGACGTTTCGGCAGACTATCTTCTCGGCAGAACGGATTTATAAGAGTTCTTTGACGAAGCGTTTTATTTCGGCTACGCCCTTCACGATCTCGTCTGCGGGGAGCGTGTACGAAAGTCTTATCGAATTATCGTCGCCGAAAGCCGCGCCGGGGATAACCGCTACGCCGAAATCGAGTAGTTTTGCGGCAAATTTTTGGCTTCCGTCGATAACTTCGCCATTGAATTTTTTACCGTATAAGGCGGATACGTCCGCGAAAACGTAAAACGCTCCGTCGGGAACGGCGAAAGTTATTCCGCGTACGCTCTTTAACGCCTCGGTTAAAACTTCTCGTCTGCGGTCGAATTCGCAACGCATTTCGTTTATAAACCCGCCGCCCTCTTTTATAGCCGTAACGCTCGCGTACTGCGCGAAAGTGCAGGCGTTGCTCGTCGTATGACCTTGCAGAGCCGACATCGCCTTTGCCGTTTCGATCGGCGCGCAGACGTAACCTATACGCCAACCCGTCATCGAATAGGACTTCGAAACGCCGTTGACGGTTATCGTATGCTCTCTCGCGTAGTCGGACAAAGCGGCGAACGAATAATGTTTTTTACCGCCGAAAACGAGATTTTCGTAGATTTCGTCGGAAATAATTTCCAAGCCGTGTTTTTCGCAAATTTCGGCAAGCGCGACAAGTTCGCGTTTTTCGTATACCGCCCCCGTCGGATTACACGGCGAATTTATAAGCAACGCCCTCGTCTTTCCGGTTATCGCGTTTTCAAAGTCTGCCGCCGTCATTTTATAGCCGTTTTCTTTTTTCGCTGGAACGATTACGGGAACGCCGCCGCAGAGTTTAATCTGCTCGGTATACGTTACCCAGTAAGGCGACGGAACGATTACTTCGTCGCCCTCGTCTACGATTGCGAGTACGGCGTGATACAGAGAACTTTTCGCGCCGTCGGAAACCACTATATTTTCCGCGCTGCAATCTATACCGTTTTCGTTTCTGAATTTTTCGGCTATCGCCGCTCTGAGTTCGGGTATGCCCGCAGACGGGGTATATTTTGTAAACCCCTGCTTTAAGGCGGTTATCGCGCTGTTTACGATAAAATCGGGAGTGTTGAAATCGGGTTCGCCCGCGGTGAAGGCGATTATTTTTTTACCCTCGCTTTTCAGGCGTTTTGCCTTTGCCGTTATTTCGAGCGTCGCCGACGGCCGAACGCCCGTCGCCTTTTTCGACAGTTTCATTTTAATTTCTCCGTTGTTTTTTCGTTTTAATATAAAGTCGTTCGTACTCCAATCTTCGGGTATGCTCTCCCGTTGAAGCGGGAGAGGTGGCGCGCGCAGCGCGACGGAGAGGGGGCGACCCTGCCTAAGGTCGCCACGCCACGCTCTCGATGACGGTAAACAAACACGTCATTGCGGGCGTAGCGTGGCAAGGAATCGTTATAAATCCGAAGATTCGGCAAGTTTCGCCTCTCTGTCGGCAACCGCAAGGGCGTCGGACAATTCGCCTATATCGCCCTCTAAAAACTGTTCTAGAGTGTAAACCGTATAACCTATTCTGTGGTCGGTTATTCTGCCCTGCGGGAAATTATACGTTCTTATTCTTTCCGAGCGGTCGCCCGTTCCGACGAGGCTCTTTCTGTTCGCGTCGTATTCGTTGCGATAGCGGGTGTTGTAATAGTCGTATAAACGACTTTTCATTACTTTCATAGCCTTTTCGCGATTTTTAAGTTGCGAACGTTCGTCCTGACAAGTAACGACTATCCCCGTAGGTATATGCGTCATACGAATACACGATTCCGTCTTATTGACGTGCTGCCCGCCCGCCCCGCTCGAACGGAAGGTATCTATTTTAAGGTCTTTTTCGTCGATATTCACTTCTACGTCTTCGGCTTCGGGAAGCACCGCCACCGTAACGGTGGAAGTATGAATACGCCCCTGCGATTCGGTGTCGGGTACTCTTTGCACCCTATGAACACCGCTTTCGTATTTAAGTTTACTGTAAACGCCCTTGCCGCTTACCGAAAACACGACTTCTTTGACTCCGCCGAGTTCGGTGTCGTTTTCGTCGATAAGTTCGGTTTTCCAACGATTTTTTTCGGCGAATTTAAGGTACATTCTGTACAGTTCGTAGGCAAATAACGCCGCCTCTTCGCCGCCCGCACCGGCGCGGATTTCCATAATTACGTTTTTATCGTCGTCGGGGTCTTTCGGAAGAAGCAGAATTTTAAGTTCGTCGGTTAATTCCGCCAACTTCTTTTTGCAGTCGTAATACTCGTCTTCGAGCATCTTTTTCATATCGGGGTCGGTTTCTTCGGCGATTTCTTTTTCCGCCGCCTTGCCGTTTTCCTCGACTTTTTTATACTCTTTATAAACGTTTGCCGTTTCTTCTATATCCGACCTTTCTTTTGCGCATTTTTTCCACTTTTCCATATCGGAAAGAGTGGCGGGATCGGCGAGAATATCGCCCAACGCCTCGTAGCGGTCGAGAATCTTTTCGAGTTTTTCTATCATATCTTCACCGCCGCGACGACGCGATCGTTACCCGATATATCCTTGAACACTTTCGCGGTAAAGCCGTTTTCTTCGAAGAGGTTCTTTACGGCTTCGCCCTGCTCCGCGCCTATCTCTGCAAGCACCACTCCGCCATCGAACAAACGGGGTTTGGACTGCGTGGCGATTTTGCGGTAAAAGTCGAGTCCGTCTTCGCCGCCGTCGAGCGCGATTTTGGGCTCAAAGTCTTTAACTTCCATCTGTAATCGCTCTATATCCTCGCTTTTTATATACGGCGGGTTGGTTATTATCATACTGAATTTGCCGTCGATATTCTCAAACAAATCGCTTTTTACAAAGTTTACGTCGGCTTTAAGAGCGGCGGCGTTTTCTCTCGCCAAAGCCAGAGCGTCTTCCGAAACGTCGCTCGCCGTAACGCTCGCGTTCGTCTTTAATTTAACGCTTATCGCGATACAACCGCTGCCCGTGCAAAGGTCGAGAACGCAATCGTCGGCGGTTAAAAGCCCGATAGCGGTTTCGACGAGTTCTTCGGTTTCGGGGCGCGGGATAAGCGCGCGTTCGTCCACTTTGAATTCGTAGCCGTAGAAATCGCAAGTACCTAACACGTACCAGAGCGGTCTGCCGCTTTCTCTCTCTTTCGCCAAGGCGTTTATCTTGTCTATCTTTCCGCCCGAAACGGATATATTACGATCCGAAAGTTCGCTGCGTTTAACGCCGCTCACACACGACACGAGCCATTCGGCGTCGGCTTCGTCCTCTATGCCCGCCGCCTTGAATTCTTCTTTTATTCGTTTCGTAACGTCGGCAACTTTTTCGGGGAAGACGAATTTACATTCGGGTTCGGTTTCGTCGGCGTCCATTTTAAGTACCTTGTTGAACGAGGTAATGGCGACTTCTATCATACCGTCGTCGGGTTCTCTCGTCGTAATTCTTTGAAGCAGTAATCCCGGCGCTTTTAAGGGGTATACGAGCGGACTGTCCGTTTTTGCGAGTAATTTAAGAATCTCGTAAGATATACCCGCAACGACCGGCAGAAGCGCGAGTTTGCACAAAAGTTTTACCGCTCCGTTCATCTTCGGCGGCAACCATATACTCACGACGGAAAACACGAGTATGCTTATAACCATTACGATAAACATAAAAGTCGTTCCGCAACGGTCGTGAACGCGGCGGCACGCGCGGACGTTATCCACCGTTAAATCCAGCCCTTTTTCATAACAGGTGATGGTCTTATGCTCCGCGCCGTGATACATATACGTACGGCGTATGTCCTTCATAAGCGAAGTGAGCATAATATACCCCACGAAAATGAGTATACGCAAAACGCCCTCGAAAAGATTGCGGCAAAGTTCTTTATGCGGAAATTCTGGAGTGTACTTTACGAGCACTCTGCCGAGCAGATCGGGCACGACGAAAAACAAGCCTATCGAAAAGGCAAGCCCTAAAACCACGCCGAAAAACAGCGCGATATTCATTACGTCTACCTTAAAAGTCTTTGAAAGCCACTTTTCGAATTTTGAAGGTTCTTCGGTGGTTTCGCCGTAGACTTCGGCGGAACGCATTAAAATTTTAGTACCCGTAACGAGCGAAACGAAAAAACTTATCGCTCCCCTTACGAACGGAATTTTAGAGGCGACTTTCGCCGCTTTTGACGGATGCAGACGTTCGGCTTCGAGCCTTATTTCGCCGTCCTGATCTCTTACCGCCGTAGCGACGGAGGTTCTGCCGCGCATCATAACGCCCTCTAAAACCG
>FR898397.1:28966-30100 GCA_000437515.1 Acidiphilium sp. CAG:727
CTCTAAAACCGCCTGCCCGCCGATGCTCGTCTTTCGGTTTTTTTTATTTTCAGCCATAATTCTCAATTAAAAAAGTACGCTCCGAGCCGCACGGCTCGGAGCGTGACCGCGACTATGCGGATATTCCGCCAGCCGTTAAGTTCAGATGTTATATCTTTTCTTGAATTTGTCAACGCGCCCGCCGGTATCGACAAGTTTCTGCTTACCGGTAAAGAACGGATGACATTTGCTGCAAATGTCTACCTTTAACACGTCAACGTTCTTGGTGGTGCCGGTCTGGAAAGTCTCGCCGCAAGCGCAGGTAACGGTAACGATCTTATAAGAAGGATGTATATCCGCTTTCATACTCTCACCTCACAGTTAGTATTTTAATCGACGAAAAAAGCGAAAATGCGCCGCTCGCCATTAAATGCTAAATCATTATATACCTTTTCTTCATCGCTGTCAAGCGTTAAAGGGCTTAATTTTACGATTTTTAATTTTAGTTAAAGTTAATATTTATCGGTTGCTAATTTCCGAGTTTTGTTATATAATATAAACAGACGAATTTGCGCTTCGGCAAATTTTTTTGAGGTAATCATGCAGGCTTGGCAAATATCGACGAAAGAAAAAATCGAAAAGGCAGACCGTACCGAACTTCTGACGGATATCGACAGCGTAAAACTGCGCATAACCAAAGCGCTTATCACCAGTGAAGATATAGTAACCTATCTCGGCGAAGACGACAAAGTTAAATATCCGGTTATCCCCTGTACCGCCGCTATCGGACAAATCAACGAATTGCCCGCCGAATCGCCGTACTTCGAAAAAGGCACGCGGGTGTACGTTTCCGCGGTGGACAGTTGCGGGAAATGCCCGCATTGCGTCAACGGTCATCCCGAACGCTGTTACGAATTTTCGGTCGCAGGTAAAAATAAAGACGGATTTCTGAAAGATTTCGCGGTCGTTCCCGCGGCGGACGTGTTCGCGCTGCCGCAAAGCATAAAAGACGAATCGGCTATTTATATCGAACTTATCAAACTCGCGCTCGCCGTAATCGACGAACTCAAAGTCGAAAAAGGGCAGCACGTAGCCGTAATCGGCGGAACGATACTCGGCTCGATAATATCGCAACTCATCATATATTATCAGGGC
>FR898398.1:0-1156 GCA_000437515.1 Acidiphilium sp. CAG:727
TAGCGGCGCGCTTGTTATATCAAGCACCCGCCACAGTGCCAAATTGTTGTTTGGGCAATCAATATGATTGAAAATAAAATCGTTTTATGATATAGTATAGTTGATAAATCTGAAATCTTGGAGTTATTATGACTGATAAAGAATTACAAGAAAATTGGAACGAATTATTAAATATTTATAAGGGTATTCTTTTTAATAATTGTGATTTTTACAACGGAATAAACGATAAATTGACTTATGATTTTGCTTGTCCGCAATATGCAATCTTGAAAGAAAAATATAAATTGAAAGACATAGCAAAACAAGGAAGTGAATTGGAAAAAGCAATAAGACTTTTAAGTTTTTTTGCGCCGCAAATTACACATAAAGGCGACTTCCAAAATAATATCGGTTGTAATGCGATAGCCTTATTAGATTATTGCCTCGACAAACCTGAAAAAGGAATAAACTGTCTTAATAAATCGAAAATCTTGCAAGAATGTTGTCTTGCTTTGGGTATTTACGCTCGTAGAATATGGTTGATGCCTTATTCGCCTTTTGATACGGAAAATCACGTTGTTATCGAAATTTACGATTTCAGTTTGAAAAAATGGGTTATGCTTGATATGACAAGCAACGGATATTTTGTAAACGCCGGCGGTGTGCCTTTATCCGTTCTTGAAATAAGACATAACCTTGCAATAAATATCACTTGCGAATTTATTAAAACCGCTTCTACTCACGAAAAGTTTTTTATCAATATGCAAATGGAACGATTATATTATAAGCAATACTTCGCAAAAAATCTTTTTTACTTTTATGTAGAAGCGCATAATGAATTTGGAAATAACAATAAGCGTTATTGTTTTATTCCGAAAAATTTCGATTTAGAGAAGAATATAAAACAAAAGTCATTATCAGATATTGATATTCCACCCATAGGCGACATATCTATATTGCTAAACACTCCCGAATAATATTCGTTTTAGGTTACTACCGCTCCACCAAATATACCCGATACGCGTTGCGTGTCGGGTATATTTACGTTTTGCGCGTGAAAACGCTCACACCGATAGGGTGAATCCTCTTTACAATATTATAATACGTCGTTTCCGTCGCAAAGTCAACCGCTTTGCCGATAAGCGACGAAAAAATACGCCCGATTTGCGGATTATCC
>FR898398.1:1265-4496 GCA_000437515.1 Acidiphilium sp. CAG:727
TCCGAAAAATAGTTTACGGTCGCGCCGCAATTTTCGCATTTGCAGTGGAGCAATTCCCTGTCCGCTTTGCGCTTGTCGTTGTAAGAAAGCGTGGTTCCGTCGAATAAAAGCCCGGTTATATAACCTTTATCCAGACACGTGAAAATCTCTTGTTTTACGAGGTCTTCTTTTTTGCCGGTCTGTACGGCTATATCCGATACGGAGTAGAGATGTTCTACCATAACCGCCTGAACGGTGCGTTTAAGAGAGGTAACGGTGCCTGCCGACGAAAATAAAATAGGACATGCGTAGAAGTCGAATACTACGAAAATTATGCCCAATATCATAATCAGGGTATTTTTCCCGGCAGCCATTATTATCATCGGAATGCCCCCGACCAGAAGAAGAGCGGAAAGCGTGCCTAATATTAACAAAGTTCTTATTTTAGCGTTAATTTTCTTCATAGCAACGATATTATATATTTTTATCGCCGCCGCTGTCAAGCGTTATTTTGCAAGTTTATTAAGCGCGTTGTAACTTTCCGCTCCGTTTGCCAAATTTACGACGGTCGGTTTTGAGTTTTCGAAACAAGACAATTCGTATCTTTTGCCGTCTTGGGTTATAAAATAGACTTGCACGTTTGCTTCGGGTTCTTCGTATCTCGTGTTGATGATTTTACGAATAACCATAATATACCCGTTTTTACACGCTTCGTCGTAAACCTGCCGATTAGTTTTAGATATTTCTTGCGGTTCTCCGTCTCTGCCGACGGCAATCGAACAAGCCGTATACCCTGCGTCTGCATCATCGTTTTTTGAAAAATAACTCGTTTCTGTGGTTAATTTCGGGGTTTTGTATACGCCGTAAGAAAATTCTAAAACGGTGTCGTTGCTTTCGTATACGACCTGCTTAGATAAGTGCGCCCAGTTATTTATTTTAACGTCTTCGGGCGAAGTATTCGGCGTTGCCGTTTTATTGTTGCATCCCGCAAAGCACATGACAAGAATCGAAAATATACAGATTACGATTGATAATAGTTTTTTCATATAATTTTCCTCCTTTCTTTTTTCGATTGTAACACGGGTCGGCGGTTTTGTCAATAGAGAATTAAAAAATTTTCGTTTATCGTTCTTGTGTGGTGTACGGCATAAATATTCCGAATAAGGCAAAAATAGTAAAAAACCGCTAAAAACGATTGACTTTGCGCTATTCTTTATATATAATATATGCGGAAATAAACGGGGTAGGCGACAAGGCTTGCCGAGTCGTTTAATAAATCAAGTAATTCAATATCGGAGGATATAAAAATGGCAAATGTTAGAGTTGCGATTAACGGTTTCGGCCGTATCGGTCGTCTTGCGTTCAGACAGATGTTCGGCGCTAAAGGCTACGAAGTAGTCGCTATAAACGATCTTACCAGCCCCAAAATGTTGGCAGACCTTTTGAAGTACGACACCGCTCAGGGCGGATATTGCGGCAGAATAGGCGAAAACCTTCACACCGTTTCGTACAAAGAACCCGTTTTCGAAGAAGACGGAAAGACCGTTAAAGTTCCCGGTTCGATCACCGTCGACGGTAAAGAAATCACCATATACGCTATGCCCAAGGCTCAGGATCTTCCCTGGGGTAAACTTGACGTAGACGTAGTTCTCGAATGCACGGGCTTCTACTGCTCGAAAGAAAAGTCTATGGCTCATATTCAGGCAGGCGCGAAGAAAGTCGTTATTTCGGCTCCTGCGGGCAACGACCTTAAAACTATCGTTTACAGCGTAAACGAAAACACTTTGACTGCGGAAGATCAGATCATTTCGGCTGCTTCCTGCACGACCAACTGTCTTGCTCCTATGGCGAACACGCTTAATAAATACGCTCCCATCGTTTCGGGTATCATGAGCACGATTCACGCTTACACGGGCGACCAGATGATTCTTGACGGACCTCATCGTAAAGGCGACCTTCGCCGCGCGAGAGCGGGCGCCGCTAACATCGTTCCCAACTCCACGGGCGCCGCTAAGGCTATCGGACTCGTTATTCCCGAACTCAACGGTAAACTCATCGGTTCGGCTCAACGCGTTCCCGTTCCCACCGGTTCGACCACTATCCTTACCGCGGTAGTTAAGGGTAAAGACGTTACGAAGGAAGGAATCAACGCCGCTATGAAGGCTGCCGCTTCCGAATCTTTCGGTTACAACGAAGATCAGATCGTTTCGTCCGACGTTATCGGTATGAGATACGGCTCTTTGTTCGACGCTACCCAGACTATGGTTTCCAAGATCGACGACGACACCTATCAGGTACAGGTAGTTTCCTGGTACGACAACGAAAATTCTTATACTTCGCAGATGGTAAGAACTATCAAATACTTCGCTAACATTAAGTAATTTATTTAATTTAACGATAAGCGCCGGGCGGAAACCGAAAAGTTTCCGCCCGGCGTATTTTCGTTTCGTATTCGGTTTCGTTGACAAACGGCGACTTAAAATATATAATTGTTCCGATACTTGAAACACGGAGTCGTATTATATGGATTTACGCGGTAAAAAAATAGTATTTTTAGGCGACAGCATAACGCAGGGGGCGGGCGCGACTAAGGAAGAAAACGTATATTTGGAAGTGTGCGCGAAAAAACTCGGCGCAAAAGCCGTAAATTTCGGGGTGGGCGGAACACGTATCGCTCCGCAGATTACACCGTCCGCAGAAGCCTTTTGCGACGAATATTTTTTGCTTCGCGCGAAGAAAATGGATAAAGACGCGGACCTGGTCGTAGTGTTCGGCGGAACGAACGATTTCGGACACGGCGACGCGCCTTTCGGTCGTATAGGCGATAAAGACCCCGCGACGTTTTGCGGGGCGTACGACGCGCTTATCGAATACCTTATGGCGACTTACGGCAAAGAAAAGTTGATAATCGTGTATCCGTTGCGCAGACGTAACGAAACGGCCACCAACGGTGACGGCAGTAAAGCGGAAGGCAGTAAGCCGCTTGCGGAGTATCACGACGCCGAAAAAGCAATCGCGGAAAAGTGCGGTCTGAAGTCGGTCGATTTCTGGAACGACGGCGACCTTAACCCTAACACGCCGGACGGAAACGAGAATTTTGCCGACGGGTTACATCCCAACGACATAGGGCATAGATTACTCGGCGAAAAACTTGCCGAAGCGATCAAGCGTATGTGATTGAACGAAATACAGACGATGGCCGGGCAATAATAATACGAACCTTGCCAAAACGCCGCCGAGTTTTTGTAAACT
>FR898399.1 GCA_000437515.1 Acidiphilium sp. CAG:727
GTAGCCGCAGTGGCGACGTTCGCGTTCACGGGGTGCAAATCGGCGAATGCGGAGAAGAACATTCTCGTAGTAACGAGAGAAGACGGCAGCGGCACGAGAGAAGCCTTCGACAAGTACGTAGGCGTAACCGCAGATAACATCAAAGCGGGCGAAACGATGAGTAATACCGCGGCTATGAAATTGAAAGTCGCAAGCGTAGAATCGGCAATCGGTTACATTTCGCTCACGTCGGTAGACAACACCGTAAAGGCTTTGACGGTAGACGGGGTTGCTCCGACGGCGGACAACGTTCGTTCGGGCGACTATAAAATCGCAAGACCCTTCCTTATGCTCACTAAAACGGGCGTTACGTTAAGCGCGGCTGCGCAGGACTTCTACAATTATTGCATGAGTTCCAATGTTAAAAAGACTATCGAAGCAGACGGCATAACGACCGCAGACTTCGATACCCGCGCGGCGTATACCGCTCCCGAAACCGCTCTTTCGGGCGAGGTTACGATAAAGGGTTCGTCTTCGATGCAGGAACTTATGACCACTCTCGTAGAAGACTACAAAAACTTCTGCGGCGATAAAGTTAAAAACGTAAAATTTATTCAAAGTTATCCTTCTTCTGCGGATGGCAGAGCCGCAGTTAAAGCAGACACCAACAAGGGCAGCGTAATAGGCGTCGCGAGTTCGTCCAAAGCAGACGCGGGTTACGAAGAACACATTCTTTGCCTTGACGCGGTTGCGATAATCGTAAACAAAAAGAACGACAAAATTTCGAACGTAACGGCGAAGATATTGCTCGACATCTACACGGGCAAGACTGTTAAGTTCAGCGCGATTAAGG
>FR898400.1:0-673 GCA_000437515.1 Acidiphilium sp. CAG:727
AAAGCCGAAACGCAAAATTTTAATTTTGCGTTTCGGCTTTTTCGGCATTGACTTACGTTATATTAAAACCTTGCCGTCGACGAACGAAACGAAATGTTCTTTAAGACCTAAAATTCCGGTTATATCGGTAAGGGTAATATCGCCGTATAAATGCTTCGCGTATAATTTTTTAAGTTGCCGTTTCGCCTTTTTAAGTCCTACGGTATTCGCGTAGGTCGCAAACATTATAAGCGACTTGTCGTAGACGACGGCGACGTATTCGTTCACCGAAGAGAATTCGTTAAGCGAGCGTTGCATTTTCGTATTCGCTTCTCCGCCCAAAGTCTTGTATATATCGAAATACGCCTTATAGACCGACTTCGCGTTGTTGAGCATTTCGTCCGCCTCGGCTTTTCTGCCGTTCTCGGTAAGGTATAACCATACCGAAAATTCGGCAAGACCCTCGTCGATATACGCTTCGTTTATCTGGTCGTTGCCTACGGCGCAGTGCCACCATTCGTGGGCGATTTCGTGAATTATCGCGAGTTCGGTTTCCTGCTTCGATAAGCCTTTCGCTATAAACGCGAGCGAAGAATATTCCATGCCTCCGCACGAAAACGGCGTAACCGCGACCGACATGTTTTTGTATGCGAATTTGCCGTATACGGAAGAGAAAAATCCGAGCGCGCGCGCC
>FR898400.1:701-4468 GCA_000437515.1 Acidiphilium sp. CAG:727
GACGTCTGCTATTTCGTCCTGATTTTCGTCTAACGCGTAAGCGGTAACGGTTACGTCGCCGACGCGCCTGGACGATACGTTGAATTTTTCCGACAATACGAACGCTATATCTCTGCCGTTTTTAAGCGAATAGCGGTAGGTCGTTTTTCCGCCGTCCACGTTCGTTTTTTCGGGATAACCGGCTGCCGCTACGGTAAACTTCGACGGCACGGTCAAAGTTACGTCGTAATCGCAAACGCCCTGATAATACGGGTCGCCGAAAGGCGAATAAAGACATTCTATCCTGGTTCCGTTCGCTATTTTACACGGTACGGGGTAAAAATCAGCCAGATTTACGGTGTCGGCGGTTTTGCCCAGCCTCAAATCGGCGACGGGAAGAGTAGTGGTAAATTCGAGCGTTACCTTTACCTTTTCATCGGGAAAGTATTCGTCGCAACCGACTATCAGCACGTTTTCGTCTTCGCCGCCGACCTGCGCCGTCGCTTCTTTGCCGTTCACGCTCGCCTTGTCTACGGTTATTCCGCCGTAGCCGCCCTTAAAAACGTCGGTTTTTTTCTTTTCTTCTACGGGCGAAAACTTCGCGCTCTTTTTGTAGGCGTTGGCGTACAGATTAAAGCGCACGTCCTTAAACGGAACGCTGCCCGTATTCGTGAGCGTGTATTCGGCTTTGCCCGTGAGTTTTCCGTCGGAATACTCGGCGGTTATTGTTACTTTGTCGGCTTTCGCCGTCGTCGGCTTTTTGCATGACGAAAAAGACAGAGCAAAAGCGAGAATTATAAAACATAACGCAGCCGCGCAGACGCGTTTTTTGAAAAAAGGCATAAAATATCCTCCCGTATATCATACGGAAGGATATTCGGCTTTATGCTAAAATTCGTTACGCCGCGAAATATTCTTCGGGGTCTACTTTCGATCCGTCTTTCAAAACTTCGAAGTGCAGGTGCGCTCCGTCTTTGTATTCCTGACGGTTGTTGTCCGAAACCGCTCCGATTTCGTCGCCCGCTTTAAGAGCCTGCCCCGCGGCAAGACCTTCTTTGGCTTCGATTGAATTATACACGGTTTTAAGCCCGTTGCCGTGATCTATCGTTACGGTAGTTCCTTGCAGATACGAAGTCGTAACGCTTTCTACCACGCCGTCGTATACGCAGACGACCTTGCTGCCTTCTTCGGCGGAAATATCCAGTCCCGTATGACCGGTGTATACTCCCAGCGTTTTATTGAAAACTATGGTGTCGTGAGTGTACTTTTTACCGAAAGTCGCGTTTTGCACGGGCATATTGAAGATAATTTTGGTTTCTTTCGGTTCTTCGGGTTTTTCCGGGTTGTCCGGTTTTTCCGGGTTGACTGGTTCGTCGGGCTTGTCCGGTTTGTCGGGTTCGTCGATTTTCGGCGGTTCTTTCGGTTTTTCCGCGACGGACTTTTTACTTCCGCTTGCTATAACTGCCGCCGTTACGGCGATAATGGTAATCAGCGCGACGCCGATTAAAAGGTAATAAAGGTTACTTTTTACGAAGCCGAGAATTCTCGAATTCTTTTTTGTTGGCATTTTTTCGTCCTCCTGAAATTTTGCGTTGTAATTATTCTCCGCTTTCGGGCGTTTTATACCGGCTTACGAAAAATTTTTAATACCCTCCGAAAATTATAGGGCTGCCTATCTTGTATCCGCCTGAGGTTCGACAAACGTGCAGATTGACCTTTCTGCCGTTTATTATTGTATATCGACGAATGCGGAAAGAAAAATAATAGTCGGAAGAGAAGTTTTCTCCGCTTTCCGAAAAGACCTTTACGGCAAAAAGTCCGGCAAGAGCGGTTCTGACTTCTTCTTCGGTCCTAAGGGTTACGGCTTCGCCCCGAACGACGTTTACGGGTGTGAAAAAATTTATCTCGTTCGTTATTTCGCACGCCGAAGAGGACTTAAAAAGGTAGTATTCTTTATTATAGCCGTCCGGCAACCCGCTCCTTATATATAACGAAGCCGCGACGCATAAAAACAGGGCGAACGAAGCCGCCGCTACGGTTTTCGAGCGCGTATCCGAAAAAAAATCCATAAAAAAACTCCTTGCGTTTCGGCAAGGAGTATCGACCGTGTTATTGAATTTTATTCGTTATTTTATTGCCATTCGGTAAAAAAGGTCTATTCTCGACCGCATATCGGGCATCGAAGCAATCGTTTTTTCGGAAAACAATCCGTCTTCGAGCGAAACGGAAACGGCGATTTCGTGTCCGCAGACGGCAAACGCGCTTTCGACGTATTTCTTTGCGGTTTCTTCCGATGCGAATTTGTAATCGGCTTTTTTACGGGGTCTGTCGATGACTTTTCTCGCAAGAGGCAACAGGTTTTCCGCTATCGCCTTGTCGTAAAATTCTTCGGGCGTAAAACCGTTGTCGCGGTCGGGTTCGAGGCATATTGCCTTTACGCCGAGTTTTTTAACGACCGGAATAAATTCGTCGAGGGGAGTCCCTGCGGTATAGACTGCGGTCGGAATCGCGCCGACGGATTCGCAAAGCGAAACGAAATCGGCTGCGGGGACGGTGGTTTCGGGTACGTCTTTCACGCCCAAATATGCCCGCAGAATTTCAGCCAGATCAAAGCGGTAATAGTTATTTTCCGTCGAGGCGAGTTTGTTTTTCTGCTCTTCGGTAAGAGGAAATTTAAGGCTGTTCGTTAAAAAGGCGGTTATCTCGTCGCCGTTTCCGTAACGCAACAAAATTTTATTGGCAAGCGCGTTGTACAATCTTTCCGCGCTCGCAGTCGTATTTTTTTTGAATAACAACAATTCGGGCGGGAGAAAGAAGTTAAGCCCGCTCAATTTTTCGTTTATGAGTTTACGGAGTTTTTCGACGTGTTCCGCTTTTAAGTTTCTCGCTTTCGCAAGGCTTTTGTGGAATAGTTTGTAATTCTTTTCGGGGACGCCGAGCGCCTGCAAAGAAAGTCGCATTCCTTTCGTTCTCGCCTTTATGCCCGCTCCTACGAATCCGGTTTCCCCCGTGAGTTTCAGCGCCTTCATAAACTCTTTCGCGCCTTTGAGCGAAGCGTAGTCTACCATTGCCGTTACGGGCGCGCCCGTCTGAAGCGATTTGTACGCGCACATCGACGGCGTAAACGTAAAACCCGAATAAACCGAGCGGAACTGAAGCCCCAGATCGGTTTTTTGATCGGGCGCGACAGATTCGGAATCGTCGCGGCAAATTTCGGCAAGAGCCGAAAGACGTTTGCGTTTTATTTTACTTTGTAATTCATCGATAAGTTTTTCTTTTTGCATAATTTTATACCGGATACGTAACATCTGCCGGGAATAAATAAGTACAATTATTTTAATGTATTCATACCGTTTTGTCAACGGAATTGTAACGAAAAAGAGTTTTTTAACGTAACATATACCGTGGCAGACGAAATTTTCAAGGCGATTAAAGAAGTTGTGGGCAGGTTTTGCGTGAGTTCGGCAAAGCCGCTTTTTGCGGTGACCGGCGAAGAAGACGCTTCCGGAGCGGTAAGGGCGGTTATTTATTCGGTCGCCCTTTCGGGAGGAAACGTCGCGCCCGCAAAGGACGAAAACTCCGCCCGTAAGATAATTTCTCTTACCGGAGGCGACGGCATATTCGTCGTTAAAACAACGGACGAAAATTTAGCGGTTTCGTTTTATTCGGGAAACGAAAGTTGCGAAATTTTACGCAAAAATTTAAGCGGAACGAATTTCGTTCCGCTTGCAGGCGATATTTTTTAGCCACAGGTGATTGTGTTTGAACTCGGTCTTGCGCCGTGTTTT
>FR898401.1 GCA_000437515.1 Acidiphilium sp. CAG:727
GTTCGTATTATTCTTGTCTGGCATCGCAAGTGAGAAAAATTATGATAAAAACAGGCAACGACTGGGACGAAATTTTAGCCCCGTTATTCGACAGCGAAAATTACAAAAATATAAGAGAGTTTTTGAAAAAGGAATATTCTTCGCACGAAGTTTATCCGTCTATGTACGACATTTTCAACGCTTTCAAACTGACCGCGTATAAAGACGTAAAAGCCGTTATTTTAGGACAAGACCCGTATCACGAACCGAATCAGGCTCACGGACTTTGCTTTTCCGTCAAAGACGGCGTTAAATTGCCGCCGTCGCTCGTCAATATCTATAAAGAAATTAAAAGCGATTTAGGTATTACCGAGCCGCAGAGCGGAGATCTGACGAAATGGGCGAAACAGGGTGTGTTGCTGCTTAATACCACTCTCACCGTAAGACGGGGCGCGGCAAACTCGCATAAAGATTGCGGCTGGACCAAATTCACCGACGAAGTGATAAAACTTCTTAACGAGCGCGAAGACCCGATGGTATTTATATTGTGGGGCGGCAACGCGCGCAGCAAAAAGACGTTTATCGACGGTAATCGGCACTTGATTTTAGAGAGCGCTCATCCGAGTCCGCTGTCGTGTTACAACGGCTTTTTCGGA
>FR898402.1 GCA_000437515.1 Acidiphilium sp. CAG:727
GGGGCGAAAATATTAAATGGGAGTTATTATGGCAATAGTAGAATTCAAAGGAGTAAGCCGCGTATACACAAGCGGCGACCACGTATTAAAGGCGTTAGACGACGTAAACATGTCGCTCGAAAAGGGTAAATTTGTCGTCATTCTCGGACCGAGCGGAGCGGGTAAATCCACTCTTCTCAACTTAATAGGCGGTCTTGACAGTCCTACCGAAGGACAGATTCTCGTTGACGGAAAAGACATTTCGAAATTGACGTCCGACGAACTTGCAGAATACAGAGCCGCAAAAGTCGGCTTCGTATTCCAGTTTTACAATCTTATCCCCACGCTTACCGTTAAAGAAAACGTGGAACTCGTAAAAGAGATTGCACCGAAAGCGTTGCCCGCCGATAAAATGCTCGGCGAAGTAGGTCTTGCGGATCATCTTAACAATTTCCCGTCGGAATTATCGGGCGGCGAACAGCAGAGAGTTTCCATAGCGCGCGCTTTGGCTAAAAACCCGCAGATTCTTTTATGCGACGAACCTACGGGCGCGCTCGATTCCGAAACCGGCGTTCTCGTATTGAAGTTGCTTTTGAAAATGGCGAAAAGTTACGGTAAAACAATAATCATCGTTACTCATAATCAGAACATTGCCAAAATGGCAGACGTCGTTATTAAAGTTAAAAACGGAAAAATCAAGTCGGTCGAAGAACAGGCTGACCCGCTTGACGCAGACGAGGTGGATTGGTAATGTTATTCAAAAAACTCATTCGAACTATCGGGCAATACAAAGCCCAGTTCATATCGATGATCGTTATGATAGCGATCGGTATAGGAATCTTCGTAGGGTTCAATACCGAATGGTATACGATCGAAAAAAATACGAAGTCGTTTTTCAGCGATTGCAAATTATCCGACTATAAAATAGCAGACGTCGCTTCGTCGGGCTTTTCTGAAGAAGACGTCGAAAAAATTAAGGCTGTCGACGGAGTAGACGCGGCTACGCTTTATTTTTCGGTCAATGCGGAAGTCGAAGAAAAAGAGGGAACACAGGTTGCTCTCGACGTCGCGAAAACGCGGGGCGTTTCGGAGTTCGTCGTGATTAAAGGCGAAAAATACGATCCTTCTTCTACAGACGGTATATGGTTATCAGAAACGTACGCCAACAAAAACGGTGTAAAACTCGGCGACGAATTAACGTTTTCTTACGGCGATACGAAAATCAAAGGTGTCGTAAAAGCGTTTATAAAAGCGGCGGAACACATGGTTTGCGTTCGCGACGAAAGCCAACTTATGCCGGACTATACGACTTACGGCTACGCCTACGCGTCTTCCGCTTTGTACGAAAGTAAATCGTCGTCGGCGTTATATAAGTATATTTACGTCAGATCGAACATCGGTTCCGATTCGTTCAAAGAAAAGGTGAACGCCGTATTCGGTAAAACCATGTTGGTTACGACAAAAAACGAAAACGTTTCTTATTCGCAGTCTAAAGGCGAAATAGAAGAAGGGCAGACTATGGGCTCGATTTTACCCGTAGTATTCCTGATTATCGCCGTTCTGACTATGGTAACGACCATGCACCGTCTTACCGTAAAAGAAAAAGGTCAGATAGGTATACTTAAAGCGCTCGGTTTCAAAAATAAAAAGATTCTGGCGCATTACACCTCCTACGCGTTCTTTATAGGCGTTGTCGGCATATCTGTCGGCATAGGGCTCGGGTATCTGATAGCGTACATAATAATGAATCCGAAGGGAACTATGAGCACGTACTTCGATATGCCGAGTTGGACGTTATACGCCCCGTGGTTCTGTTGGCTTGTTCTCGCATTGCTTCTCGCGGCGTTGACTCTTATCGGATTTTTATCGGTCAGAAAAATGCTCAAAGGCACCGCGGCGGAAACGTTACAGCCGTATTCGCCGAAAAAAGTTAAAAATCTCGCAATCGAAAAAACAAAACTCTGGAACAAGTTTTCGTTCGGAACGAAGTGGAATATGCGCGACGTTATGCGACATAAATCGAGAACCTTAATGAGTTTAATCGGAATAATCGGTTGTACCGTTATAATAGTCGCGTCGTTCGGTATGAGAAATACCATGGATAAATATCTTAACACCTATTATACGGGCGCGATGAATTATTCGACGAAAATATTTTTAACAGACGATTTGGCGAGTCTTTCACTCGACGAAAGAGCAAAGTTTGCCGATAAGTTCGAAGGCGACGCTAGCGCGAGTATTCCCGTGCAGTTGAAAGAAAAAGACGGCAGCGAAAAAACCGTTTCGCTCGATATTTACAGAATTGCTCATAATAAAGTCAGATTCCCGTCGGACGGCGGAGGATATCTTCAATTGGGCGACGAAGGCGCGTATCTGTGCGAAAGAATAGCCGACGCGCTCGGCGTAAAAGTAGGCGGCACTTTTAAGGTGAAACCCTACGGTTCGAGCGCCGAATATACGATAAAAGTCGCCGGAATAAACCGTTCGGTTTCGGAAAGTATAGTCGTTACGACTGGCTACGCCGAAACGTTCAAAGTTCCGATAAAGTACGACGCTATTTATACGGGTAAGACTAAAACGGAAATAAATAATCTGATAGTAACCGATTCGTCGCTTGCGAATAAAATAAAAACCGCGCAATCGAAGCAAGACATTATCAAATCGTTCGATTCGTTCCTTGAAATAATGAACAATATGATAATTTTACTTATCGTAGCGGGCGTGGTACTCGGCGTGGTCGTTCTTTACAATCTCGGAGTTATGAGTTACACCGAGCGTTATCGCGAAATGGCGACTCTTAAAGTCGTAGGTTATAAAGACAGAAAGATCGGCGGGCTTTTAATAAGCCAGAACATGTGGGTTACGCTCGTCGGCGTCATTATCGGTATTCCGTGCGGGGTAGGGCTTCTTGCCGGCTTGATGAAGGCTCTTGCTTCCGAATACGAATTGAAAATTTCGGTAAGCGCGTTGTCTTACGTCGTCAGCATAGCGATAACCTTCGGAGTTTCTCTCCTCGTAAGTCTTGCGGTCGCGCGTAAAAACAAAAAAATCGACATGGTCGAAGCGTTAAAAGGAGTAGAATAATGAAAAGATACGTGGTTAAAATAGACGGTATGATGTGCGGAATGTGCGAAGCGCACGTTTCCGACGTCATAAGAAAGAATTTCAACGTAAAAAAGGTTAAGGCTTCGCATATGAAAAAGGAAGCGGAGATTATTGCCGAAAACGAAATCGACAGAGAGCAACTTGCGGCGGCTATCGCTTCGCAAGGCTACGAAGTCAAAGGCATAACCGAAGAAGAATACGTTAAAAAAGGTTTGTTTTCATTTTTGAAGTAACGAGTCAAAAACAAAAATCCCGATTGCCAAACGGCAATCGGGATTTTTTAATACGAGTTAATGCGCTTGATTTTTATCTTTGAATATCGGGTTGGAAGTTAAGTTTATACCGAGTTTGCGATAGAATTTTTCGTCGTTGTGAGCAAGAAGCACCGTGGTGTGTACTTCGCAGTTGCGAAGTTTCGGAAGTTGATTTATCGCCTTTTTTGCGTTTTCGTCGTGTTCCGCCGAAGACGACAGAGCAATAAGCATTTCGTCGATATGGAGCCTCGGATTTTTACTTCCGAGATATTTGATTTTAAGGTCTTGAATCGGGATAATCGAATTTTTAGAAATTAAATCGACTTCTTTATCGATACCTGCAAGGTATTTAAGCGCGTTGAGGATCATGCTCGAAGAACAACCGAACAAATCGTTTGTTTTGCCGGTTATTATCGTTCCGTCGTCGAGTTCTATCGCAGCCGCGGGGCAACCGCGCTCGTCCGATAATTTATTTGCGGCAACGTAAACTCTGCGATCGTCGACGGATATGCCGTTGCCTTTCATTATCATATCTATTTTGACGGATTCCGCAGGTTCTTCGCCACTTCTTCTTTCTCTTGCAAGCGCTTTGAAATAGCGTCTTATAATTTCTTGTTTCGACGCCTCTTTGCAGACGTCGTCGTCACAAATCGCGTAGCCCGCCATATTTACGCCCATATCAGTCGGAGATTTATACGGAGAACTGCCCATAATCTTCTCGAACATGGTGTTGAGTACGGGGAAGATTTCGACGTCGCGATTGTAATTTACGGCTTGTTTTCCGTAAGCGGCAAGGTGCCACGGGTCTATCATGTTTACGTCGTTCAAATCTGCGGTTGCCGCTTCGTATGCAAGGTTGACCATGTGATTAAGCGGTAAATTCCACACGGGGAAGGTTTCGTATTTGGCGTAGCCGACTTTATTGCCGCGTTTATGCTCGTGGTACAGTTGAGAAAGGCAAGTTGCCATTTTACCCGAGCCGGGTCCCGGAGCGGTTATTATAACGAGGTCGCGCGAAGTTTCTATGTATTCGTTTTTGCCGTAACCGTCGTCGCTTACGATAAGAGGGATATTGTTAGGGTAGCCTTTTATCGCGTAATGATGATAAACTTTTACGTTTTGTTCTTGTAAGTTTTCTTCGAAAGCCTTTGCAGAATCGTTTTCCTGCGAGAATTGAGCCAGTACGACGCTGGAAACGTATAAACCGTAACTGCGGAATACGTCTATGAGTCTTATTACGTCCTGATCGTAGGTTATGCCGAGATCGGCTCTTACTTTATTTTTTGCTATATCGTTACTGTTTATTACGATTACGATTTCCGCTCTGTCTTTCAGTTTGCAGAGCATTTTTATTTTATTGTCGGGCTCGAAACCGGGGAGTACGCGCGACGCGTGAAAATCGTCGAATAATTTTCCGCCGAATTCGATATAGAGTTTTCCGCCGAACTCGTCGATGCGTTCGAGTATCTTTTCGGATTGTAAATTCAGATATTTTTCGCTGTCGAAACCGATTTTTGTCATGGTGTGAAGGCTCCTTGGTAATAACTCATTAATTATAACATTTTGTAAACGTTTTGGCAAGTCAAGCGGGAAGAAAAATCCGATAATATTTTACTTATTATAATTGACAAAACCGAAAAAAAATAATACAATAAAATTTACTTGAAAGAGGTGCTGACCATGAAAATAAACGAAATAGACTTATACGAATATTTCGGCGTTAAAAAACCGGAAAACGGCGTCGGAATTCTTTACTCCTATATAATCGATAACAGCAGAGAGATCGACACCGCAAGAAAACACCCTGCTATGCTCGTTATTCCCGGCGGAGGATATTCGATGACGAGCGACAGAGAAGCCGAACCAGTCGCGCTTGCTTATATCGCGAATAATTTCAATTCGTTCGTATTACGTTATTCGTGTTCGCCCGTAAGACATCCGTACCAACTTGCCGAAGCGATTATGGCAATGAACTATATAAGGCTTAACGCCGATAAATTAAGCGTAGACCCCGATATGGTAGCGGCGGTCGGATTTTCCGCCGGCGGACATCTTTGCGCAATGCTCGGTTCGATTCCCGACGACGACGGCGCAGTCGAAATCTTTAAGTCAAAAGTAAACGCTCGCCCGAACGCGATAGTTCTCGGTTATCCCGTAATTACGAGCGGTAAAAAGGCTCATCAATGGAGTTTTATGGAGTTGTGCGGTAAAGAAAACGAAGAACTTATAAAAAAGTTGGATATAACTAATCTCGTCGATAAAAATTCCGCCCCCGCATTTATATGGTCTACGAATGCCGATAACGCCGTGCCGTGCAGAAACGCTTTGTTGGCTGCGCTCGCTTACGACGAGGCGGAAGTGCCGTTTTCCCTGCACGTCTGGGGCAAAGGCGAACACGGTTTATCTCTGGCAAACGCCTGCGTATACGGTGGCGAGGCGTATAAAAGAGCGATAAACGGTATGACGCAGTCCGTCAAAGAGTGGGTAGATTTATCTATCGAATGGCTTGCAGAAAACGGAGTCAGGGTTAAGATTTGATTACGTTTTATTAACGTCCGACGTTCGTCGGACGTTTTTTTATGCGAAATTTCACTAAATATCGCTTAATTTTTGCGATAATACTTTACAAAACGCCGTTTTTATAGTAATATATAAGCGTAACTTATACGGGAGAGTGTAAACCATAAAATTATGTTAGTCAGAGAATTACTCGGCGTAAGATATAAAGAAACACCTAAAGACTGCCAGATTGCGAGCCACGCGCTTATGATGAAGGGCGGTTATATGAAATACGTCGCGAACGGAATATATTCGCTGTTTGCGCCTACGAAAAGAATAACGAAAAAAATAGAGGCTATAATCAGAGAAGAAATGGACAAGATCGGCGGACAGGAAGTATTGTTCCCCGTCGTCATGCCCGCTTCTTTATGGGAAGAATCCGGCAGATATACGAGTATAGGCAGCGAAATGGCAAGGTTTACCGACAGAAGCGGAAATAAACTCGTACTCGGTATGACGCACGAAGAAGCCGCAGTACAACTTGCCCGCGACACCGCGCAGTCTTATACGGATTTTCCGTTTATGATATATCAGATTCAGACAAAATTCAGAGATGAACCGAGAGCGAGGGGCGGACTTATAAGGGTAAGAGAGTTTACCATGAAAGACGCTTATTCGTTCCATACCTCGCAGGATGATCTGGAAAATTATTACGAACGTTGTTTAGAGGCGTATAATCGGATTTTTCGCCGTTGCGGCGCCAAAAATTTTATCGCCGTCAAAAGCGACAGCGGTATGATGGGCGGAAACGTTTCGCATGAATTCATGCTCCTGACGGATATAGGAGAAGATACGCTTGCGATTTGTTCGAACGAAAGTTGCGATTACAAGGCAAACGTAGAAGTCGCGGAGTGTATTACGCATAATATCGACAGCGAACTCAAAACTCTGGAAAAGGTATATACTCCCAACGTAAAGACGATAGAAGGGCTTACGCGTAAACTCGGCGTCGAACAGACTAAAATGTGCAAAGCGGTCGTATATCAGATTAACGATAACGACGAATACGTCGTTGTATTTATCAGAGGCGACCTGGAAGTAAACGAAACAAAACTCCGGAACTATCTGAAAAAAGAAGTTCATCCGGCGGTCGGTATATCCGAAGACAGCGACATTGTCGCCGGGTTTATAGGCCCCGTCGGATTCAAAGGTAAGGCTAAAGTCGTGTACGACAAGTCGCTTTTGAATATAGACGACTTCGTTTGCGGGGCAAACGAAGCAGATTACCACTATACGGGTATGAATATCGAAAGGGACGTCGGTAAAGTCGAATACGCCGAAGTTGCCAAAGCGTATAACGGCGGAGTTTGTCCGTGTTGCGGCAAGCCGACTATTACGCTTAAAAAAGGCGTCGAAATCGGAAATATTTTCCAACTCGGTCAAAAATATACCAAGTCGATGAATATGACTTATATCGATAAAGACGGCGAAAGGAAATTCCCGATAATGGGTTGCTACGGCATAGGCGTAGGCAGACTCGCCGCGACTATATGCGAGGAACAGCACGATAAATTCGGTCCGATATGGCCGATGAGTATTGCCCCGTGGCAAGTCGAAATTTGTTGTCTGCAATCCGACGATGCGGAAGTCAAGCGCGTTGCCGATAAACTTTACGACGATTTACAAAAAAGCGGCGTAGAGGTATTATACGACGACAGGGCGGTAAGACCCGGTTTTATGTTTGCCGACGCAGACTTGTTCGGAATTCCGTTAAGGGCGGTAGTGAGCAGGAAAAATTTCGACAACGCCGTGATCGAAATTTCTTACAGGGATAAATCTTTCAAAGGCGAAATACCGATTGACGACGCGGCGGTTTATCTTAAAAAAGAAGTCGATAAACTTCTTGACGCTTACAGAATTTAACTTGTTCGGAGAGTTGATATGTTGTACGATTATCTTTATACGCTGTACGGTATAAGCAGCAACATGTACGATTCCGGTTACGCATTGAATCAAACCGGATATAAGGTTATGTTGTTTTCGATTATCGGAAGGCAGATTTTATTCTTTCTGGCGTTTTTTATATTACGTGGAATCGCATTGTATAAAATGGCTGAAAACAGAGGGATTAAAAATGCGTATTTTGCTTTTATTCCGTTTTTGAGTTATATGCTCATGGGCAAACTTCAGGCAAAAGGGAAATACGTTTCGGGAACGAAAAATTTCTATATCGTTGCGATGATTTGTTGCGCGGTTTATCTTGCGCTTGCGCTCGTTACGGATATATGCTTTGCGGTAAAGCCGTTAAAAGCGCTGTTTTCGGAAGGCAGATCTCTTAACGCCGACGATTTTGCAAGAAACTCTTTCCTGCTTAACGCAATCGACACGATAGGTTACCTTGTAATGACCGCCTACGCTATATTTTCATTGTTTACGTATTCGAATTTATTCCGCGCTTACGCGCCTGAAAAGGTTATGAAGTACAACCTCTTTTCGCTTCTCGGATACGTGTTGTTAGGTAGTTTTTTCGTTCCCGCTCTGATTTTATTTATAAACAGAAACGCCGCTTACGTCGATTACGACGATTACGTAAACGGGATGAGGAGAAAATACTATACGGCTTCTTACGCAAACGAAAAACCGCAATCTCATAAGGGAAATAAACAGGCGGACGATCCGTTCGCGGAATTTTCTTCGGACAATGTCGAAGATGATCCGTTTAAGGATTTCGACAACGGCAAAAAGTAATTTACGATGGGAAATAATATCAGCGCAATATCGACCGCGCCCGGTGTCGGCGGAGTCGCCATAATAAGAATAAGCGGTAAAAATCCGCTCGGTATAGCCGAAAAAATGTTTACTCCGCTCGGGAAAATTGCCGTAAAAGATTTTGAGCCGTATAGAATGTACGTCGGCAATATCGAGGGCGACGGATTTTACGATTTCGGTATGTGCGTATACTTTAAGGCGCCTAAAAGTTATACCGGCGAAGACATGGTCGAATTTCATTGCCACGGCGGCGTGTCGATCACTCGCGGAATATTAAAAAAAACGTTTGAACTCGGAGCCGAGCCGGCGACTAAGGGCGAGTTTACCCGCAGGGCGTTCGTAAACGGAAAGATGAGCCTTGCTTCCGCCGAGGGACTTATAGATATGATAAACGGCGAAAGCGTCGGCGCGGCAAAAGCGGGGTATTACCTTTACAGAGAAAATTTAACCCGCAAAATCAAAGATATGCAGGCAAAATTAACTTACGCGCTTGCGTATATCGACGCGGGAATAGATTATCCCGAAGAGGGCGTTACCGAAGACAATTACGACGAGATTCTTAATACGCTGAAAAACGTTAAAGACGAAGTTTCGGTTCTTATCGATAAATACGGAACCGGCAGAAAAATAAAAAACGGCGTTAAAGTCGCTATAGTCGGAAGACCTAACGTCGGTAAGAGTTCTATACTCAACAGACTGCTCGATTACGACAAAGCGATAGTTTCTCCTATTGCGGGTACGACTCGCGACGCGGTAGAGGGCGACCTGGATATAAACGGCGTAAGATTTTGTTTTACCGATACCGCCGGGATAAGGCGATCCGACCCCGCCGGTATAAGGCGATCCGACGATACGATCGAAAGCGTGGGCATAGACAGAGCGAAACGATTTTTACGCGAGGCAGACATTTGTCTGGTCGTATTCGACGGGGCTTCCGGTTTAGCGGCAGACGACGAAGAAATACTGAAAGAAATCGGTGATAAACCGCGCGTTACAGTCGCAAATAAGGCGGATATAGCAATAAACGCGGACTTGCCGTCAGACCTGACGGTGTCGGCGGAAACGGGTGAGAATATAGAAAAGATAAAGGAAAGACTTTACGAAAAGGCGTTTGAAAGCGGCGTTGACTCCGACGTCGACTATCTTACCGAAGAAAGGCATTTGTACGCTTTACAATCTGCGAAAAAATCTCTCGAAGACGCCGTTGCGGGGTTTGAAGCAAACACTGCGGATTTGTCGACGATAGATATTAAAAACGCGTGGGACGCGCTCGGCGAAATAAGCGGAGAAACCGCAAGCGAAAAAATAATCGACGAGATTTTCAGTAAATTTTGCGTTGGAAAATAACAGGAGGTATCGATTATGGTCGATCTCGATTTGTATAGGGTATTTTACACGGTTGCCAAATGCGGCAGCCTGACGAAAGCGGCGGAAGAATTATATATTTCTCAGCCTGCAGTTTCGCAGGCTATCAAGCAGTTGGAATCTCAACTCGGCGGAAAGTTGTTTAACCGGGTCAGCCGCGGCATGGAATTGACCGAAACCGGCGGGAAGCAGATGTTCGACATAGTCGAACAGGCTCTGAAAATGCTTGATTCGGCGGAAGACAGATTCAGAGAACGCAGGAATATCGCGACCGGACAGATACGAATTGCCGCCGCAGATACTATAGTTACGCATTTCTTAATGCGTTATATAAAAAAATATCATGAAATTTATCCCAACGTAAATATTATTTTCAAAAACAGTACTACCAAAGAAGCGCTCGACATGATTAAATCCAACAAAGCCGATATCGGAATGGTCAACCTTCCTATATACGATAAAGACGTAATCATGACGGGTCAGACAGGTATTATAGAAGATATTTTCGTTGCTTCGGATAAATATAAAGAATTATTCGATAAGAATCTTTCGTTAAGAGATTTACCGGATTATCCCGTTCTGATGCTTGACGGAACGACTTCTACGACTAAAGAAATAAACGATTTTTTCGACTCCATGAGTATAAAAATCGTTCCGGAATTCGAGGCGGGCAGTATCGAATTATTGATAGAGATGGCTAAAAACGGTCTGGGAATCGCTTGCGTTCCGCGTCGTTACGTATTGGACGAATTGGCGAAGAAAGAGTTGCGCGAAGTGAAAGTTACTCCGTCTCTTCCTCTTCGCGCAACCGGCGTTATAATCAGGGGCGAAATCGAAGAGCATTCTTTTGCCGTAAAAGAATTTATTAAGGTTCTCG
>FR898403.1:0-6019 GCA_000437515.1 Acidiphilium sp. CAG:727
TCGGGCGCGCGTCGTTTTCGTCCGCCACAACGATATTCTGATATTTTCGCCTGTAATCTTTGTAACGTTTCCCGCGCTTTTCCGCTTCTTTCGGTATAAATCGCTCGTTAACAAATTCCTCTGCCGTCATTTTGAGTCGCTTGCAGATATCCTCCGCCGCTCGCTTCCTTATTCAATTTATATGCTTTCGGAGTATCCGGCATTGTCTATCCTCATAAAATATTGATACTATTCTAAAATCAATGCGATTTTTGAAAACAACTCAAAATTGTCTACCACAATAATTGCCAACTTTTCTCTAACTCTTGTTATACCTTGATAAAATAAATTAGGATACAGATAATCAGGATTTGGATGAGGCACCCCCTGTAATTCTCTATCTTCACTATAAAAAAATGAAGCGTCCATCAACATCACAACCTCATCGAACTCCTGCCCGATAACATGATGGGTATCATAATCCTCTTCATAAGCAGCAAACGGACTTTCATTGTAATTGGATTTTGAATAATTTATAAATTTAAACCCATTAGCTCTATAATATTTGAGCAAACGTTGTGCCTCATCTACTGTATTTGCATAGTTCAAAATAATGCTACGATAATCCATAGGAATTTTTGAACGATGGTTTAAATTTTTTAAGTTTAAAATAAAAGAATTTATCTCCTTATTGGTTCTTATCTTTTCCGACAATACAAATTCCTTTTGTAAATCCAACTTCTTAATTTTTCCAACAATATCTCGTTGCTTCTCTGCCGATGATAAAACTTGTTCAGGATCAGAAGAAAAAATGCAAATTTGAAAATTTTCATTTACAGACTCACAAATTTCGTTAAACTGTTGTTCGTAAATTCTATGAGTTTCATCAACCAAAATAAATTGATATTTACTTAATGTAAAATCTTCTTCTTTGAATGCGCCTACAGAAAGAATATCCAGATTATCTATTTCATCGCTAATTTTGCTTTGTCCTTCTATTAATTTCCCACAATGAACAATAGCCGTTGCGCCATTTTTGGAAAGAGTTTTTGCAATATCATATAGTAAAAGTGTTTTGCCTGTGCCGGGTTTTCCCGTTAAATGGAAATATTCTTCCCCAAAAGATTTATCAATAATGTCTAATAATTCCCTTTTTATCTGCTCTTGTGCCTGTGTTAAAAAATATTCACCTTGTATAAATTTTTCTGGCGTATTCAATGGTGAAACTAAATACTGCGAAGCCTTGAACAAATCATCTATTTGCCTCAAATATCCGTTTTCAACAAGTTTTAATGTTTTTATAATTTTAGAAAAATCAACTTCAATAAGTTCATTATTCCTTGAAAGTTTATAACATGACATTTCATCGGTAATTATTGAGTATATCGAAAGCCTTTTACCTAAATGGTTTAAGTAATGCCGATTTTTTAATAACTGTGAAAGAATTTTACTTTTGTCAACCTTTGTTGATTTCAATTCAATATTCACACAGTATATACCATTAATTTTGAGCAAATCGAATTCTTTTCCAATTTGAGGAATTGTAAAGCCATAAAAGAAACCATCAAGATTCTCTATTTTAATATCGTCAGCTATGAGCTTATTAACAAATAATCTTAGCGAATCAATCTCGTGATTACCGATTCGTTTTTTCTCATCATGTCCCGTATCATGTTTTTCTACAATACAAAACGCCTGTTCATCACGAATTCGAGAAAGCGCATATATATTTATAGGTCTTATCATTTTCCCCTCCGCTCACACGCCGAAGAAACGCTCGAAAAAGGCTTTCAATTTTTCGATAATCGTCTGCTTTTTCTTTTCGCGATTGGTGCTCCCGAACCTTGAAATCGGCGGCATAAGTTTATCGATATCCGTTCCCGTCGTGCGCATTTCCCCATCCGCAATCGCGTTATCCACAAACTTTTTCGTTTCATCCGCTTTCAGTTTTTCTTCGGCAATAATTTCGTTTAATTGCTTTTCTTTTTCCGCCGCTATGTAGGAATGCCATTCCGCCATAACGTCGTCAACGTCGTTGATCCCGTCGATAAAGTTTTCAATCAAAGCCTTTTTACTGCGCAGTTCGGGGCTTGCGTCGATAGATTTTTGTATCGTAATCAAAGTTTCTTTGTCGTTGCAATGCGAATCGTGATATTTCGTAACGAGTATCAAAATATAATCGATATTTATTTCAATCTGCTTCACGAGTTCGAGTTCGAATACAACGTCGTCTGTAATATCTTCTTTCTCTTCGTTCTCTCTCTTTTTCTTCCACTCGTCGCGAAGATCTTGATACCAACCTAAATAATCCTGCAAATCTCTTTCCGAAAGAATTTCTTTTCCTTCAAAATCATCAAATGCGGTTAAAAGATTGCGCATTCTAAGCACCGCGCCGAATAATGCGATAAACTCTTTTTGTGCCTTTTCACCCGTTATACGCTCCTTGTCAAGCGGAAATTTAGCGGTAAGTTCGGCAATCATATCCACAAAACCGTCGTGCTTATCCCCGCGCTCGTCAACGTAGCCGTTGTAATAATCTTTGAACCCGCGCATTAAAACGATACCGCCCGCCTCTCTGTCGCCGAAAAGCGAAATAGCCTCGTCCGTTCGCTTTTGCAAGTTACGGAAACAAACGATATTGCCGAAAGTTTTAACCGAGTTCAAAATTCTGTTCGTTCTCGAATACGCCTGAATGAGTCCGTGCATTTTCAGGTTTTTATCCACCCAAAGCGTATTCAAAGTCGTCGCGTCGAAGCCCGTTAAAAACATATTCACGACGATAAGCAAGTCGATATCCTTGTTTTTCATTCGTAAAGATACGTCTTTATAATAATTCGGGAACTTATCCGCCGAAGTATCGTAATTCGTCCCGAAATAAGCGTTATACTCCTTAATCGCGCCATCTAAAAAGTCGCGCGAAGACGAATCGAGCGCGCTCGTATCATCCGAATTTTCTTCCCCTAAAAATCCGTTGTCTTCCTCTTCGTTCGGCGCAAAAGAATAAATCGTAGCGATTTTTATCGCCTGTTCGGGGTGCGCTTTCATCTGTTTTTGAAATTCTTTATAATAAAGCCTTGCCGCTTCAACGGAAGAAACCGCTAAAATCGAGTTAAACCCTTTTACGAACGTTTTATTTTTAATCTCTTGCGTATCGAGTCCGTTTTTCGCCTTGGCGACCTCTTCCACGTTCACAAGCTGCCTGAACTGATACCCTTTGTCTCGCTTCGTTTTCTGCGCGAAATGTTCCAAAATATACGCAACAACTTTCGAAATTCTTTCGGGTGCAAGATATGCCTTTTCGCGGTCGATATCCCACACGTCTTTGTCGTCGATATCGGGTTCTTTGTCCATCGTTTTGATATAATCCACGCGGAACGGCAAAACGTTTTTATCGTTGATAGCGTCAACGATAGTATAAGTATGCAATTTATCGCCGAATGCCTGCTCTGTCGTGCGCAGATTCGGATTTTTAGAAGCCCCTGCGTTTACGGCAAAAATCGGCGTACCTGTAAAGCCGAAAAGATAATATTTTTTGAAATATTTCGTAATCGCCTTGTGCATATCGCCGAATTGCGAACGATGACACTCGTCGAAAATGATAACGATTTGCTTATCGAATACGGCATGTCCGATATTCTTCTTTACAAACGTGCTTAATTTTTGTATCGTTGTGATGATAATCTTCGATTTATCGTCTTCAAGTTGCCGTTTTAATACCGCCGTCGAAACGTTGCTGTTCGCCGCGCCCTTTTCAAAGCGATCGTATTCCTTCATCGTTTGATAGTCAAGGTCTTTTCTGTCAACGACGAACAAAACCTTTTCTATATACGGCAGTTTGCTTGCAAGTTGAGCCGTTTTGAACGAAGTAAGCGTTTTTCCGCTACCCGTCGTATGCCAGATATACCCGCCGCCCGCAACGCTTCCGTATTTTTTATAGTTATACGAAATTTGTATTCTGTTTAATATCTTTTCGGTTGCCACAATCTGATACGGGCGCATAACCAAAAGCATGTTTTCGGAAGTAAACACGCAATATTTCGCCAAAATATTCAAAATCGTATGCTTTGCGAAAAAAGTCTTGGTAAAATCGATAAGGTCGGGAATAATGCGATTTTTCTCGTCCGCCCAAAAGGAAGTAAATTCAAAAGAATTGCTCGTTTTGCCCTTTCTCTCGGAATTCATTTCCTTAATATGATTGTATCTCGTCGTGTTGGAATAATATTTCGTGTTCGTTCCGTTCGATATAACGAAAATCTGAACGTACTCGAAAAGCCCGCCGTTCGCCCAAAAACTATCGCGCTGATAGCGGTCGATTTGATTAAACGCTTCCCTTATATTCACTCCGCGGCGTTTCAATTCGATATGTACAAGCGGCAACCCGTTTACAAGAACGGTAACGTCGTAACGGTTTTTATAATTTCCGCCGTTTTCCTCGTATTGATGGATAACCTGCAACTTATTATTGTGGATATTCTTTTTATCGAATAACGTGATGTTTTTCGTTTCGCCGTTGTCGCGGTGTAAAATCTGCACGTTATCTTCCTGAATACGCCGCGTTTTTTCTACGATACCGTCGTTTTTGCCCGCAATACAGTTGTTATAAAACTGCTCCCATTCGGTATCGGTAAAAGAATAACTATTCAGTTCTTCCAACTTTTTGCGAAGATTCGGAAGCAATTCGTCTTTATTATGAATAGGCAAATATTCATAACTCATCTCCGTTAAAAGATGAATAAATTCTTTTTCGAGTTCTTCTTCCGATTGATAAGCGTCCGAACGTTTTTCGTTCGACTTGTATTCGCTTATAACCGTACTTTCTTCGCTTTCTGAAACGACGTTATAAAAACTCATAATTTTCTCCTGTTATATAATCTTTTTCAAGCCTTCCCCTTTGGGGAAGGTGGCTGCGCAGCCGTCGGAAGAGGTCACCACGTAATATGCCTATAAATATCTTCGCAAACCCCGCTAAAGTTTCTATCTACGTCAAGATTTGTATATCTCAAAACCGTAACGCCTTTGCCATTAAGAAACTTCGTCCTTTCTTCATCTTTAATCACGTTTTCCTCTTCATAATGTTGCGAGCCATCGAGTTCTATTGCAAGTTGCTTTTCCGCACAGTAAAAATCAACGATGTATTTATCTATTACTTTTTGCCTACGGAACCGACACGGTAATTCTCTTAAAAATTCGTACCAAAGCTTACGTTCTTGCCTCGTCATGTGTTTTCTTAAATTCTGAGCGTTCGGCGTTAGTTTGGAATTACTGAAATCGTATTTCATAGTATTAAAAACCCATTATGTTGTTTAATGAAGTCCTCTTCCCCCGCAAGCGGTCCCCCTTCCCCAAAAGGGGAAGGCACTCGCTTTCCCCTTTGGGGAGAGTGGCGCGCAGTGCCGAGAGAGGTCACTGCCTTCCCCTTCGGGGAAGGTGTCGGCACAGCCGACGGAAGAGGTCAAAACCTCAATAGTTTATCTCTGTAATATTCGTATTGTTTTTGTCTCTTTTCAATTTCGGCGGGCAAACCTGCGCTTAAATCGTTGCAAAGGCTATTGAATTTATCAAGAATTGCCACAATTTCTTTCTGCTTGTCAAGCGAGGGCAACGGAATAACAAAATTATCTGTTACCCCTAACGAAATTTGCGGTAATGCCCCCATTCCCGAAGCATTCTCTCTAAAATGCTTAACATTATTTTTTAAATAGTAAAATAAATATTTTAATGTTACTAAATTTGAACAAGTATATGCCCACATTTCGTTTTTGAACGTAAATGGTTTGTCGTAATAAATAAAATCTATTACTCCCCTTGACTGTACTAAAACAGCAGGCACTCTTGTAATATTAGCATTAGGTATATCTTTTTCATTCGCATCTATTACGGTTTTGCCACCGGCAAAAATTTTAATTTCTCCACCAACCGTCGCAATCTGCTTCATTTTTTCCGCAGTAATCGGTGTCCCCTTTAATCTTGTGAAATAACTCTGAATCGGTACGTTTACAAACCCGTAAACGTACTGCAAAAGCCTAATCAGCCCTGCCCG
>FR898403.1:6099-6840 GCA_000437515.1 Acidiphilium sp. CAG:727
CCGTTCCGTTCCGTTCCGTTCCGTTCCGTTCCGTTCCGTTCCGTTCCGTTCCGTTAAAATGGTCGCATACTTGCCGTCGAATGTCAACAGTTTTTCGCGGTAATATTCATATTGTTTTTGCCTTTTTTCGATTTCTGCGGGAAGTCCTATCCCTAAATCGGAACAAATCGCGTCGAAGTTATCCAGCACCTTCACAATTCTTTCTTGCACTTCCATCGGCGGTACAGGGATTTCAAATTTTGAAAATTCTTCTTTTGTAATTGTTTTAATCGTGCTTCCTCGGGCAAAATTTTTTTCATAGTTAAATTTTCTATCAATTGAGTAAGCAAAATACTTTTTGTTTATTGGAATTTTAAAAGACTCAAAAATCGCAAGTGTACGATCTACATAGCAATCATATTGAGCAATTGCAACTCGCCCAATACTTCCCTGTAAACTACAAATTATAGTACCAGCGTGTACAAAGACACTCTTCGGTTGAGCTAACAACGAGATTGTTTGTTTCGTGGCGTTTTCAAGTCTAAATCCACTTTCTGCCACATCAGCCACTTGAACAAACGGCATCGCCCCTACTCCGCCATAAAAAGCACCATTTGTATAAGGTTGAGGAAAAGATCCTCTTCTAAAAAAAGCAATTTCTTCAATAGTCTTTCGTTGAACTCTAATATCAAAATTCAGCAACTTATCTCTATAAAATTCATACTGCTTACGGCGAGCTGTAAGCTCGGCTGTAAGCTCGGC
>FR898404.1:0-1024 GCA_000437515.1 Acidiphilium sp. CAG:727
TGTAAAACGAGTGAAACGGCTTCCGGAATGGTCATAAAATAACGAATGATGTCTTTGTGCGTAACGGTAACCGGTCCGCCTTCTTTGATTTGCTTTTTGAAAAGGGGAATAACCGAGCCGTTCGAGCCGAGTACGTTTCCGAAACGCACCGCGACGAATTTCGTGGTCGCGCTGTGCTTGCCTATAGTCTGAATTATCATTTCGCATATACGCTTGCTCGCACCCATTACGTTGGTCGGATTTACTGCTTTGTCGGTGGAAATCTGTACGAAGGGTTCCGCGCCGTAAAGGTCGGCGTATCTCGCGACGTTAAACGTTCCGAATACGTTATTTTTGATCGCTTCGTTCGGCGAGGTTTCCATCAGAGGTACGTGTTTATGCGCGGCGGCGTGAAAAACGATTTGCGGACGATACTTTTCGAACACGTCGCGGATTTTGCCCGCGTCGCGGATACTCGCTATCAAAGTGAGCAGATTCAGGTCTTTATGTTTGCGTTTGAGTTCCTGTTCTATATCGTAGGCGTTGTTCTCGTAAATATCGAGAATTATAAGTTGTTTGGGGTTATGCGTCGCTATCTGACGGCATAATTCGCTGCCGATAGAGCCTCCTCCGCCGGTAACGAGAACGACTTTGTTCTCGATATAACCGATTATTTCGTCGATATTGACTTGTACCTGCTCTCTTCCGAGTAAGTCCTGAATATCTACGTCGCGCAGGTTCGAAACCGAAATCTGACCGCTGACGAACTGATAAGTCGTTGGCAGAATTTTAACCGGGCAACCCGTTTCGCGGCAACGGCTCATTATCTTATTGAGTCTTTTTTTGCTGCAAGAAGGCATCGTTACGAAAATCTCGTCCACACGGTAACGAACGGCGTATTTTTTAATTTCGTAAGTAGAGCCCACCACTTTCACGCCACATATAATTTTGCCTATTTTATCGACGCTGTCGTCTATAAGGCAGACGGGCTTGTAGTTGAATTTCGACGAGTGGTGAATTTCGTTAAGAAGGGTTGCGCAAGCCG
>FR898404.1:1038-1856 GCA_000437515.1 Acidiphilium sp. CAG:727
TGCGCAAGCCGAACCCGCGCCGACCAGCATTACGCGTTTCTGAGTTCTTGTGATACTCTTAGCAAAATACTTTCCGACGGAAAGTATTCTCGCGAAAAATCTTATAAAGCCGGTGGCGAAAAACGTTAAAACGGCAAGACAGGCAATCGTACCGGCGTTTATCGGTCTTCCGTAGGACGGACGGATCCAGTAGTATAAAACGTTGAGCGCGCTTACGCAAAGCACGCCGAAACCGAGTTTTAACGCTTCGATTATGCCGATATTCGACAATATAACGGAATACATTCCGAACAACGAGAAAAAGCCTACGGTAAGCAATACGTTACAAACGCACCATACTATAAGTTCTATCGTTATTTCGTAGTTGTCGAATCCTATGGTCATTATATACGCAAGACTTGCCGAAGCGAATACCGCCAGGGCGTCAAGCATTATCAACAATACGGTTTTTAATACGTCGTTTTGTCTGTTTTTCATCCGATGATCCTATCTTGATAGATATTAACTTTATAATAATACCACTAAATATACTTTATGTCAAACTTTAATTGATAATTTGCTCCGTTAAATTATATATTATAAACGTAGGAAAACGTTGAATGGAGATATTTTCGGCTGTCGTATCCGTTATCGGAGGGGTTGCGACGTTCGTTTACGGATTGAAATTGTTGGGCGAGGGAACGGAAAAACTCGTCGGATATAAACTAAAAAAATTCGTCGCGGGTTGCGTCAGAAGACCTTTCGGCGGGTTTCTGGCGGGCGCTTCCGTAGCCGCGCTTACGCAAAGCAGCGCGGCGGTAACGATGGTCGCGGTCGGG
>FR898405.1 GCA_000437515.1 Acidiphilium sp. CAG:727
GTTCGTATTATTCTTGTCCGGCATATCGGTCTTATAATTATCGCGGTAATAACGATGCCTAACGTCGTTTTCGCAATGACGAATAAAGACGGGTTTGAAAATAAATATAAAAACAAATCGGTAGAAACTCTCGAACAGATCGGCAGATTCGCCTGCTTTATATTGATGATATTCAATATTCCGTATACTTACTTCGGTTTTTGGTTTGAGTACGGCAAACTTACTTACGTGATAGTAAATTCCGCGCTCGCGGCGACCTATGTAATAGGTTGGGTTGTATTCTGGCATAAAGACGGTATGGCGAAATCCGTTTTATTGTCGGTTTTGCCGTCGCTCGCGTTTTTGTTTTCGGGCGTAACTCTGTCGATATTCCGCTTATCGCGTTTTCGCTCGTTTTTGCTCTTTGCCATATAACGATTTCGGTAAAAAACGCAAAATAAAAATCGAAATACGCGATAAAATTTAAGAAATGTACAATTTTTATAAAAGCAAACGACAAATTTTGTACATTTAGTCGTTGATAATGCTCAAAAAATAAGATATAATAGTTATAGTTGAGAATTCGTTTTTCTAAAAACGGTTCGGGAGGAAAATATGGCAAGTTTAAGATTGCAAGATATCTATAAGGTGTATCAGTCGGGCGTCGTAGCCGTTACGGACTTTACTCTCGATATCGAAGACAAAGAATTCATCGTCTTCGTCGGGCCTTCGGGTTGCGGTAAGTCCACCACCCTCCGTATGATAGCGGGTCTGGAAGAAATTTCAGACGGCGAACTTTATATCGACGGTAAATTGATGAACAACGTTCAACCGAAAGACAGAGATATAGCGATGGTTTTCCAGAACTACGCGTTGTATCCCCACATGACCGTTTACGACAATATGGCGTTCGGTCTTAAACTCCGTAAGAAACCCAAGGCGGAAATTGACGAAAAGGTTAAAGAAGCCGCGAGAATTCTCGGCCTCGAAACTTACCTTCAGAGAAAGCCCAAGGCTTTGTCCGGCGGTCAAAGACAAAGGGTTGCGCTCGGAAGGGCAATCGTTCGTGAACCGAAAGTATTCCTTCTCGACGAACCTCTTTCCAACCTCGACGCGAAACTCCGCGCCCAAATGAGAACCGAAATAACCAAACTTCACCACAGACTTGCGACTACGTTCATTTACGTTACGCACGATCAGGTCGAAGCAATGACCATGGGTACGAGAATCGTCGTTATGAAAGACGGTTTCATCCAGCAGGTAGACGCTCCGCAGAAGTTATACGATTATCCCGCAAACCTCTTCGTAGCCGGCTTTATCGGTACTCCGCAGATGAACTTCTTCGACGCCGTTCTGACCGCCGACGCGAAAGGCAAGGTATTCGTTGAATTCGAAGGCAACAAGGTTGCGCTTCCCAAAGCCAAGTCTGATAAGATTATCGATAAAGAACAATATATCAACACCGGCAAACCCGTCGTATTCGGCGTAAGACCCGAAGATTTCCACGACGAAGAAGCCTTCATTACGAATTCCAAAGATACGGTTATCGACGTTAAAGTAGACGTCGTCGAAAAACTCGGCGCCGAAACTCTCTTGTACTGCGTATTCGCAAAAGGCAATGAAGAAGCCCCCGCAGAAGAAGAAGGTAAGGTTAAGAGTCTTGTAGATTCTACCGCGCAGATGATCGCAAAAGTAGATTCGAGATCCAAGACCGAAAGAGATCAGATTATCGAACTCGGTATCGACATTATGCACAGCCATTTGTTCGATAAAGAATCCGAACTCACCATTCTCGAAGGCGAAGGTACGAAGGCTTACGTTCCCGTGGTAGAACTCGAAAGAAGAGCGCAGAGAGCGGAAGAAGAAGCGGCAAAGGCTGCCGAAAAGGAAGCGAAAGCCGCCGAAAAGGCTGCTAAGGCTGCGGAAAAAGCCTCGAAGAAAAAGGCTAAGGAAGAACCCGCAAATGAAGAATCTGCGGAAGAAACCAAAACCGAAGAATAATCTTTAAGTTATTTGCGCCCGGACGGAGTTTTATCCCGTTCGGGCGTTTTGCTTTTCCTTAGCCA
>FR898406.1 GCA_000437515.1 Acidiphilium sp. CAG:727
AACGCAATATTTTTAAGCACTCCGGTCTCGGTCATCGTAGTAACAAATGCGTTACTGTCCCAACTGTTTCTGTTAAGCCCGTCAATGACATAACCGCAACCGTCGAACACACCCTTAAAGCCTTCGCTGCCGTCGGTCGCACCGCGATTAAACATAACCATTGACGTTGCCGTAATGTTTGCGCCCAAGCGGAAATACCCGCCCCACAAAGTTGCGTTTTGCTCGCACGCCTTGGCAATTTTTATCCAGTTTGCGTAGTCGGTAGCATTCTTCAGAACTTTGCTTATAAGCGTTGCAGCAATCGTTATTGTTTTACCGCTATCGTCTGTCACGACAATTTCTTTTTCCCCGTAATTGAAACCGAACGCCGAACGAGCGACAGTCAACTTGCCGTTTGCAAAGGTAAAACCGCTTGCATCTATCGCATTGCCTTCCATTGTAACAGAAGCGACGTTTCCGAACGTAAAGCCTGCTGCCGTACAATCGATTTCCAAGGCGTTGTCATTAAGTTTAACGGTGTCGTTGTCTACGAGTATATCGAGGTCGATATCCTTTGCCCCGAGGTCAATACTGTTTACGACATATTTTTCAGGTGCGGGTATGCCGTCGTTAACGATCCAGAAGCCGTTGTTATTCCAGCCTGCCAACTTCTTTTGCGTCGTTTCATTGGCTTTAAGTTCATCAAAGTTTACAAAGTATGCAATAGCCGCATAGTTGTT
>FR898407.1 GCA_000437515.1 Acidiphilium sp. CAG:727
GTGATTTTATGGCTTACAAGAAAACGGTGGATATGCTGCTAAAATCATATTCTGATAGTAGCTTTGAGAAAATTATAAAAGCAATACGATATAAGTATTCTACTATAAAACAATTGAGCGAATTGTTAGAGGCAAATAGCATAGACAATAACTGCATAGATACTTTTGAAAACACTTATAAAAACTCAATAAGGTAACGTCTAAATGATAATAGGGAAGTCTGAAACATCTGTTTCGGACTTCTTGCTGTGTATTGTTCAAACGGCTTGAAAAATATGACGAAATATGGTATAATATAATTAGCAGTAGTGCTAAAAAAATATAAAAGGAGAAATTTATGAGCGTTGGTGTCTGTATAATTAATAGAAATGGGATTGCTCTTTCCGCTGACAGTGCGGGGACATTTACTGGGAATAAGATGTTTTACAATTCAATGGATAAGTTTTTTTCTTTATCAGCTATTAAGCCTTTAGGTGCAATCACCTATGGGAATACAACTATTTATCATGTGAGTATTGATCAGATTTTAAATGAATTTTCGGCATATTTGGAGAATAAAGAAATAGATAATTTCTTTGACATATTAAATATCTTTATTGATTATCTACTATATCTAAAACAAGCGGCTTTGTATGGGTAAAACGAAAGCATCAAAACAATTAATAATAAAACGACATATAAATCAAGACTGGGTTGCCGCTAACTTATGAGTGTAGCTATTTCGTATTAGAAACCCAACGAAAACCTGAATCGGATACGAAAGTGTTTGATTTAGGTTTTTCTTTTGCCAAAATTCAGGTTTTATCTGCGTTTTTTATTTGTCGGCGCGCTACCGTTAAAACCGGATTGGTTCAAATCTCTAATGGTTAGCCACAGGCAATTGCGTTTGAACCCGCCAAAACGCCG
>FR898408.1 GCA_000437515.1 Acidiphilium sp. CAG:727
GCGTGCGTTTGTTGGAGCGGGTGATGGGAATCGGACCCACGCAACCAGCTTGGAAGGCTGGTGTTCTACCATTGAACTACACCCGCGTACCTTTCACAATGCTTGACTATTCTACCAAAATTTATTGCGGTTGTCAAACGTTTTCTATCGTATTTTCAAAATTTATAAAACTTTTTTTCGGTTGCGATTTTATTTCCCGCGCGCGCAGCGATCAGCCGATATTTTCGTTTATCACCGCCGTGATTTTTCCGTTTGAAATAACGCAATAGCAAAAACTTTTATTCGTCGAATATCTTTCCGCGCTACCGGGGTTTATAAGGGTAATTCCGTCGATTTCTTTAATTTCGGCGCAGTGGGTATGTCCGTAAAAAACGGCGTTTGCGCCGAGTTCTTTCGCGCGCTCTATAAGTCTTGTCGCGGTGCGTTTAACGCCGTACAAATCGCCGTGCGTGGCGAAAATCTTAACGCCTTCGACTTCGACTGAAATTTCTTTCGGATTGCGCCCGAAATCGCAGTTGCCGTACACCCGGTACAACTTATCGCCAAGAACGCTTTCGAGTTCGTTCATATCGTCGTAATGATCGCCCAGATGAAAGACCATATCGCTTTCGAGCAAAATATCGTAAACAGAATATATCGCGCTTAAATTTCCGTGCGTGTCGGATAAAATCACTATCTTTTTCATAGCGCTTATTTCAAATCATCTGTGGCTAACTTGTCAAGCAGATCGCAAAGAGCGCGGTAGCGATGACTGACCGAATTTTTCTCTTCGTCGGTCGCTTCGCCGAACGGCTTTTTCAGGTCGTAAGAGTAAAATAACGAGTCGTAGCCGAATCCGTTCGAGCCTTTTTCGCTTTTCAGAATTTCGCCGAGCGTTTCGCCGTAGCCGTATAAGGTTTTTCCGTCGGGGTAATAAAGGCAGATCGAACAGCAGAATTTCGCCCGTCTGTCCGTTGCTTCGTAAAGCGCGGATAAAAGTTTCGTGCGGTTCGCCGCGTCGTCGCCGTGAACGCCCGAAAACCGCGCGGAATACAGACCCGGCGCGCCGTCTAAATAATCTACGCAAAGTCCGCTGTCGTCTGCCAAAGCGGGCAGGTTGAGCGCGGTTGCGACGGCTTTTGCTTTGATGAGCGAATTTTCTTGAAAAGTAGAGCCGTTTTCTTCGACGTCGGCGTTAAAGCCCGCTTCCGACATAGGTATAATTTCGAATTTTTCGCCGAGAATTTCTTTGAATTCTCTTATTTTGCCTTTGTTGTTGGAGGCTATCACGAGTTTTTGCATGACTACATTATATAATCGCAATAAAATTTTGTAAAGTGAACGAGGCGATTTTATAGACGATAACTTAAAAAAATGCTATACTGAATATATGAGCAGACGTTTTATCGAAAAATTTATATATATAGCCTTTGCCGCGGCGGGGCTTATAACGACGATTGCGATTACCGTTTCCGATTTCGTTTTCGGTTACGATACCACGTTTATAAAGTACGGCGGAATAATCGCTTGCGCGCTTTATTCGCTCTATACGGCGGTTAAAGGGAAAGTTAAATTTCCGTTCGTAACGTTCGCGTTGTGTTTTACCTTGATTGCGGACTATTTTCTGCTCGTTAAAAACGACGGCTATATCTACGGAGTTTCGGCGTTTATCGTCGCACAGAGTTTTTATCTTGCGAGAATTTATTTCGAAAAGGGGAAACTTCCGTTTGTATCCGTTGCCGTAAGGGTGGCGGCTTTTTCCGTCCTTTGCATAGCAATGTTTATTGCGCGGCTTATCGAGCCGTTGACGGCGGCGGGTGGGGGGTTTTCGGGGGGGGGGGGTTTTTTACGCGTGTATGATAGTTGGTAACGCCGTCGAGAGTTTTTCGCTTTGCAAACTCGGCGTAAGGTATATCGTTTTCGCGGTAGGGCTGTGTCTTTTTATCGGTTGCGACGTCTGCGTTGGAATATATAATTTGTCGTCGTTTATAAATATCGGTCTGACCGCCCGTGCGGCGGAAACTTTCGTATTTTTAAGTTGGACCTTTTATCTTCCGTCGCAGGTCATGATCGCGCTTTCGACCGACGGAATATTTTAGAATAAATCGTAAAAAGGCGTGGGGCGCGATTTTCGCGACCCACGCCTTTTTAAGTTTATATATCTTTTCTTCCGACGATATAGTCGATATCTACGTTAAAATAATCGGCTAACAGCCATAAAGAGCGAATGCTCGGTTCCTTCTTTTCCAAAAGCCACGCGCTGATAGTATTTTGTTTGACCCCGATTTTTGCCGCAAGGGCGACTTGGGTAAGATTTTCCCGGAAAAATCGAAGAAAAGAAAATCGAGCCTGCGGTTGCCGACAATCAACAAACACACACGTGGGTATCTATGGTGTTGGGAATACTTGCGTTGATTTACTCTTTGTCATCGTTAATTTTTAGAGTTTCATTAGGCGAACTGTTTAACTATCTTGTATGTTTATCCGATTCTATTATTCCTGTTGCCATTATAGCTTCAATAAATACGCGTAGCGATCGATTCTTGAAGGCAAATCGAGCGCTCTTGCAAAGTCGGGTGCAAGATGCCGGGTAGGAACGGTAAGCGGCAGTATTTTTTCAAAATCCTTCGCCGTTTTGTTGTCGAAAAGAACGGCGTTTAACACGGTTTCGCCCGCCGTAATCGTAATTTCCGTTTGCTTAGAAGGATTCGGCAAATTATTGCCGTTCGTTCCGCTTCCGTTGTTGTCGCGTGTTCCGTCGTTTTTGTTTGTGCAAGCCGACAACGAAAATATAAAAGCAAAACCAAGCGCGACCGCAACGAACGGTTTTATGAATTTTAAGATTTGTGATTTCATTTTCGCCTTTCCTTTTTTGTTTTTCGATTAAACGTTCAGTCCCGCCGTATACGCCGCGGTCAGAGCGGGCGTTTCCGTTATTTCTCCTTTCAAATAAACGCCCGTGCCGTAAATCACGCCCTTTTCAACCGCTCCGTTTACGCAATCGGCATATCCTCTGAAACATGCGAGCGTGGTTTCCGCCGCTTCTTTTTCACCGTCGGCGCAGGTAACGATATAATAAAACTCCTTGTTATTTACTTCCGTCCACCGTGCAACGGTTCGGTCGATAACGGCTTTCAATTGCGCGTCGATAGAGTAAAAATATACGGGCGAGGCGAGAACGATAACGTCGGCGTCTATGATTTTCTGTAAAACTTCTGCCATATCGTCTTTAATCGCGCAGTCGCCGCCATGATCGCGGCAGTAATAACACGCGTGGCAATAACCGATTTTTTTCTCCGCGATACGGATTTTTTCGACTTCGTTACCGCTTTTCATCGCGCCGCGCGCAAATTCGTCGCATAATATGTCCGAATTGCCGTTTTTTCTCGGACTGCCCGATAAAATCAACACTTTTTTATTCATAATACCGCTTTACTCCCTGATAAAATTCATAAATATCGGCTGTCCCCGTTCGGGAAGTTTAACGCCGAGTTTATCCGCCGCTTCCTTACAGCGGAGGAAATACGCCATATTTTCGCCGAGAACGCGCATCGTGTACATACCTTCGGTATCTTTTTCCACCTGTTCCGCGCTCGCGCCGTAAACGAGATTCCAGTACCTTGAAGAAATAATCGGCATTTCGTGTAAACCGAAGTATTTGTTAAGTTGGTCGTAAGTGGAAGTCGTTCCCGCGCGGCGAGCCACAACGACAGCCGCCGCAGGCTTTAAATAAAATGCTTTGTTCTGATTTCCGCAAAATTCGCTGTAAAAAAGCCTGTCCATAAACGCCGTCATTGCGCCGCTTGCCGCCGCATAATGCACGGGTGTACCGAAGATAAATCCGTCGGCTTCGAGGGCTTTTTCACGGCATTTGTTCACGCTGTCGTCAAACACGCATTTGCCGATTTTAGCGCACGTTTTGCAGGCGATGCACCCCGATAACGCGCGGTTTCCTATCCAGAAAATTTCCGTTTCGATTCCGTTTTTGTTAAGCGTTGCCGCCACTTCTTCGAGCGCCCTGTTCGTCGAGCCGTTTTTGTGCGGACTACCGTTTACAAGCAATACTTTCATAATCTCACCCCATAATAATTATTTTTTCAGAGCCGCTCCGTCGTGAAACGCCGTGCCGACTTTTCCGCCCATTCTGAAATAGCAACGGCTTGCGGGATCGTAAGAAATGGGGTTTAGTTTGTTCAAATCCACGTTGCCGTCCGTCAAAATGCCTTCTTCGGCGATGATGTTTACGATTTCACCGTAAATTGCTTCCGATTTTTCGTCGATATAATCGAGTTTACATTCAAGCGTAAGCGGCAGATCTTCAATCACGGGAGCATCTACGTTTTTGCTTTTTGTAAGGGTAAATCCGCTTTTTCTAATCTTTTCCTTGTCGGTGTTTGCGGAAACAAGCCCAACGTAATCACATTGAATCAAATGTCTTTCATCGGCAATCGCCACGGTGAAAGCCTTGCGCGCTTTGATGTTGGCAACGGTTTTATGCCCCGCGCTTAAATATAACGCGATATGGCGGAAGTCGCAAAGCGTACCGTAAGCGGCGTTCATCGCGTCGGGGGTGCCGTCTTCCGAGTAAGTGCCGATAATAAGTACCGGCATAGGGAATAAATAAGGTTTCACGCCTAAATCTTTTTTCATAAATAAAATCTCCTTGTTTTTTTAAGCGGCTAAGTTCAAGCCGTTAACCCAGGTTTCTACGGTAGACTTGCTTGCGCCCGAAGAGAATCTGTTTCCTGCAAGCCAGTTGCCCGTACCTGCCATACCCTTAAGAAGCGTTCCGCTTTGCCCCATTCCGCTACTTGAGGAAGTTGCGAACGGGATTACAGTTTTACCCGAAAAATCGTTGTTTTTAACGAAGTTGTTTACGGGCCAAGCGGCGATTCCCCACCAGATAGGGTATCCGATAAACACAACGTCGTATTCAGTAAAGTTATCGGGCGTTACTTTTTCGAGAGGAATATCCCGAAGCGTTTCGTCCTCGTGTTCGCGGACGACTCTGCTGTTTGAGTTCGTCCAGTTGAGGTCTGCGCTCGTGTAAGGAGTAACGGGAACGAGTTCAAAGAGCGTTCCGCCCGTCGCTTCCGCGATATATCCCGCAACCCTTTCCGTGTTGCCGCTGCCCGAAAAATACACGACGAGAATTTTATTTTCCTGCGGCGCGGGATCGGGCGTTGGAGTTGTATCGGGAACGTCGGGAGTGTCGGGGTTACTCAAATTAAGGGAAGCAATCCACGATTTTACGCCGCTTTCGTCGTTACGCGAAAAACGTTTCCCTTCAACGACGTTCGCGCCGCTTGCGTTGGAGCGGATATCCGCCGTACTCCCCGAAATAGAACTGCTTGCCGCAGTGCAGAACGTGTAAATGGTTTTTCCGCTGAAATCGTAGAAATTAAGGAAAGATAAAACGGGCATAGGCGCCGTTCCCCACCAGATGGGGAATCCTACAAAAATGGTATCGTAACCCGCGATAACATCTTTCGGAAGATAAGTTTTCAGTTCGGGGCGGGCATTGGCGTCTTTTTCGTCTTTCGCTACTTCCGTAGTGGGCGTATAAGCGTCGGGGTAAGGCTCTTTGCGCTCGATTTCAAAAATATCCGCGCCCGTTTCCGACTGAATTAGTTTCGCTACCGATTCCGTCGTGTTTGTTTTTGAAAAATATACAACGAGCGTTTTGCTTGCCCGTGTAAACGTATCGTCGATATTCACTTCGCTTTCTTCGGGCGGAGTAACGCTTGAAGACGGCGAATTGTTTCCGCCTTTGCTTCCGCAGGCGGTAAGAGAAATTATCATAATGAGTCCGAGCAGTATCGCTAAAAATCTTTTCATGGTTTTATCCTCCTGTCGTTTCTTCTTTTATTTTAATTTACCAATTCTTTTTTTCCTGTCTGTGATCGTTGTTGTGCTTTCTTTGTTCTACCATCTGCGCAAACCACTCCACCATTTTGGGGTCGTAGTGCGAGAAGAAAGAACTCTGTTTTTTGTCGAGAGTGGCGATTTTTGCCATGTCTTCTTCGGATAATTCAAAGTCGAAAATGTCGAAATTCTGTTCCATTCTCTCGATATGGGTCGATTTCGGAATGGCTACTACGTTTCTTTGCATATCCCAACGCAAAATTACCTGAGCCGCGGTCTTGCCGTACTTTTTGCCGATTTCCACAAGCAAAGGTTCTTCAAACATTCCGCCTCTGCCTTCGCCGAACGGTGCCCATGCTTCGTGTTGCACGCCGTATTTTTTCATCCATTCGTGCGCTTCGATCTGCTGATTGTGCGGGTGCGTTTCCACCTGATTTACCATAGGCTTGATACGCGCGAAACTGCAGATATCGACGAGTCTGTCGGGATAGAAGTTGCTCACGCCGATTGCTTTGATAACGCCTTCCGCGTATAAATCTTCAAGAGCGCGCCACGCTCCGTAATAGTCCGAGAACGGCTGGTGCAAAAGCACGAGGTCGATATAGTTGGTTTTGAGTTTACGCATAGATTCGAGTACCGATTTTCTCGTTTCGTCGTATCCGTAATGTTCCACCCAGACCTTTGTGGTAAGGAAAATCTGTTCGCGGGGAACTCCCGATTTCGCGATTGCATTTCCTACTTCCTCCTCGTTGAAGTAACTCTGCGCCGTGTCGATGTGGCGATAACCGACTTTCAAAGCGTCGAGAACGCAACGTTCGCATTCTTCCTTGTCTACCTGATAAACCCCGTATCCGAGTTGCGGCATTTTTACGCCGTTAGATAAAGTAACGTATTGCATAATGTTTTTTGGAAAACCTCCGTTTCTTGTTTTGTGCCTTTATTATACCATTGCTTTTCGGGAAAGGGAAGCGCAAAAAAGTTTGTCGTTTCAACCAAAAGTTAAAACAAAAACGCAACCGTAAAAAGTTGCGCTTTCGTCTTGATTTTTATTGTTTTTGTCATTTGTTTACGATAGATTCTACCGCTCTTATAAATTGCCTGACGTGCTTTGACGGCTCTAACGAATACATTATTCCGTAAGGCACGGTAACGTTCGTTTTAGACGGCACGATTTTTAGAAGAAAGTGAACGTTTTCCCAACCGTTTATCGCGATAATGGGAATATTTTGTTTTACCGCTTCGTTGAACGCCGCAAGGTTGAAAAAGTTGAATTCCGTAACTTTAACGCCCGCTTTTTCGCACGCATTGCGCAATTCGTCGATATATTTGTTCCAGCCTTTTCTTATAAACATAGCGCCCGTTTGTTTCAAATCTTCGGGCGCAATACTGCGCTTAAAGGCGAGCGGGCTTGTTAAAGGAACGGCGAACGAAACTTTTTTATCTTCGAGATGAACGGTCTGAAATCCGCGTTCTACCTTAAAATCGTCGTCGTAAATGCCTGCAACCACGTCGATTTGCATTCCTAAATTCGATAAAATCTCCCGCGCGTTTTCGGGTGTGTTTTCAAACGGTATGAGTTCGACTTTCAGGTTCGGGGCGATATCCTGAATTTCCGCCCATATATCGAGAATGAATTTCGCGGGCGTCATAAGCGACGTGCCTATACGGATAGACCGCTGATTTTCCTTTCGGTCGATCTCCCGCGCTTTCTCTTCCGCGCGCGTGGCGTAATCTACGAGATATTTTGCGTCGCTTAAAACGCTTTGCCCCGCGTCGGTGAGTTGAAGTCCGTGATTCGTTCTCTTAAAAAGGGTAACGCCGAGCCTTTCTTCCAAAGAATCTATTTGTTTCATCACCGCGGTGGGCGAAATATACATCGCTTCCGCGGTTTTTGAAAAACTGCCGTTTTTCGCCACAATTATAAACGTTAAAAGTTGCGGACTTATCATATATTACCTCTTATTGCATTAACTTTTCTTTGATATATTGTAGCACATTTTTCAAACAATTACAAGCAGTAACTGCCATCGCTATTTTAAAACAGCATACAAATTTGAAAATGAAAGCTGTATTTATGACTATTGAAAAGAAGGTTGCAGCTATTTGCGCAACCTCCTTTTCACGAACTCGCTGCTTACTCTGCTTTGATTTAATATCCTTGAAATCTCCCAAAAGTATCTAACATTTTAAAATCTAATTAAATTTCTCACTT
>FR898409.1 GCA_000437515.1 Acidiphilium sp. CAG:727
AACAACTATGCGGCTATTGCATACTTTGCAAACTTTGATGAACTTAAAGTTAACGCTCAAACGCAAGAGAAGTTGGCAGGCTGGGATAGCGCATATTGGACAATCGTCGACGGAGTTCCTGTATTTCTAACGAAATAATTCAGGCAGGGAAACAAGCTAAACATAAACAGTGAGCAATTATTTATTAACGTGCTTCACTTCTGCAGTTAAGCAGAGCAATAACACTGTTCGGGTTGTCGCAAGAAAACTGAGTTTTTCTTGCGACAGCCTTTATAGTTTAGATTTCTTCATAATTTTGTCCGACTTACGTCGCTGAATATAGAAATATACTGCATAGGAAACATAATAAAAATGCAATTCGATTTTAATAATCACCTTAATAACGAAATATTACAGCAAAACCGCCTGAAAGCAAGAAGTTATTTCATTCCTTACGAAAACAAGGCGATAAATGCAGGCAATATTGCAGGCACGAAAAACACGACGAGATGCCATTCTCTTAGCGGTAAGTGGAATTTTGCGTATTACGAAAATATCCGCGAAGCGTTCGATACCGTCGAACAGACTTATACCGACGAAATAAGCGTTCCCGACGTCTGGCAATTTGCAGGGTATGAAAAGCCGTTTTATATCAACGTTGCTTATCCGTTCCCCGCAACGCCGCCTTACGTTCCCGATTGCGCTCCCGGTGCGGTTTATAACAGGAAATTCAGTTATAAAAAAGCAAAAAATTTATCTCGTTCGATTATAACTTTTCAGGGTGTAAGCGCAGGGTTTGATTTGTTTATTAACGGCAAATATGTCGGATACAGTCAGGGAAGTCATTACCCGTCCGAGTTCGATATTACCGATTGTTTATCGGACGGCGAAAACGATATTAAGGTCATCGTGTATAAATGGACGACGGGAAGTTGGTTCGAGTGTCAGGATATGCTTCGTAACAACGGAATTTTCCGTGAGGTTTATATTACCGATATAATCGAAAACGGCGTTTACGACGTTTCGTGGACTTGCAAAAAACACGGTAATGTCTATGATTGTAAAGTTGCCGTAGAAATGCAGACCGAAAAACCGAGCGAACTTTGCGTTACGTTGACCGATAAAGACGGAAAAGTCGTTTTCACGAATAAGCAACAAGTTAAAAGCGAAAGCATTGTTGAGTTTTCCGTTGAAAATCCGTCGGAATGGAACGTAGAAAATCCCGTTTTATACGATTTGAGTTTGTCGGTTTTTGTGAGCGGGCAAGAAGTCGAAAACGTTAGTATTCCCGTAGGTTTCCGCACTTTTAGTATTGAAAACGGAGTGTTCAAGGTGAACGGCGTTCCCGTAAAATGCCACGGCGTAAATCATCACGATACTACGCCCGACAGGGGATGCGCTTTAACCACGGAAGATTACGAAAAAGACTTCCGCCTGATGAAGGAACTGAATATCGACACGATAAGATTTTCGCATTATCCGCCGTGTCCTGCGGCGTTGGAACTTTGCGACAAAATGGGTTTTTACGTCATAGACGAAACCGATCTTGAAACGCACGGCGCGTTCTTTATGAACGAAACGTTCGATTATTTCAGCAATAATTCGGAATATCTTGCGGAATATCTCGACAGGATAGAGCGGTTATATGCACGCGATAAAAATCATGCGTCGATAATTTTATGGAGTTTGGGCAACGAATCCGGTTTCGGCGAAAACCAAAAGAAAATGGCGGAACTTCTGAAATCTTACGATAAAGACTTGCTCATTCATTACGAGGGCGCATGGAATTGGAAGGGCGAAAACGGATTCGACGTCGTTTCCATGATGTATCCTTCGTGCGAAAAAATGGTCGAAATGATGAACAATCGCCCGAACAAACCCTTCTTTTTGTGCGAATACGCGCACGCTATGGGCGTCGGACCCGGCGGACTGAAAGACTATTGGACGACCATATACGAAAACGAACGCTCTATGGGCGGTTGTATTTGGGAATGGTGCGATCACGCTTACTATGCCGGAAACAAGAAAGATTTTTATTTCGGCGGCGACGGGAACGAGTGGTTACACGACGGCAATTTTTGCGCCGACGGGATGTTGCGCGCCGACCGTGATTTGACTTCGGCTGCTTATGAAATCGCAAACGTATATCGTCCGTTTTATTCCGAACTTTTCGGCAACGAACTCACGATAACAAGTCGGTTATCGTTTACGGGTTCGGAAAAATACGAAATAGAGTGCAAAGTGATTAAAGACGGCAAAACCGCAGAAGTTGCGCTCGATCACGATATAAAACCGCTTAAAACTCAAAAATTCAATCTTTCGGAAGATCTTTGCGGCGAAAACGTTTTCGTCGAGTTGACTTATAAACGTAACGGCAAAATTTGCGGAAGCGAACAACACATTGTAAAAAGGACGTTGCCGGTTATTACGCAGAAACAAGGCGGAGAAATAAAATTAACCGAAAACGAAAAGTTTTATATTTTCGATTGCTGTAACGTTAAATATTATTTTTCAAAGCATACCGCCACGTTTGAAAAGATAGAAAAGGACGGTAAAAATTACCTGTCCGATAAAAAGTCTTTGTTCTATAATCCTTATACTGCGGTAAATTCGTTTATGCCTAACATATATCGTTATAAAATGGATAACGATATGTATATCAACGGAAAATGGCGTGAACACGGATTCGATATGATGTGGAACAGAGTTCTTTCGTATAACGTCGAAAAAGTCGGTTGCGATTATAAGATTACGGTTGACAGTTTGTTCTCGCCGCCGAAACGGTCGAAAGAATTCACCAATAAATTCGTTTACACGATTTTCGCGAACGGAGATTTGGGCGTTGATTGTACGCTTATAAAAGAAAACGAAAATTTACCGTACTTGCCGAGATACGGTTTCCTACTTAACCCGAACGAAAATTTATTTGATAAAGTCGAATGGAAAGGTTTCGGACCGAACGAAAATTACAGCGATTACAAAGAAGCCGCCAAGGTGGGGACTTATTCAAAAGATATTAAAGATATGTTTTACGAATACGTCAGCCCGCAGGAAAACGGCGAACGTTGCGGCATTTCGCATTTGTCGCTTTTCGGAAAAAGCGGAGCAAAACTTTCGGTTTACGCAAAAGGAGATTTCTTCTCGTTCAAAGTAAACGATTTTATCGGTAAAGATTTGCAGGCAGCAAGGCATATTACCGATTTGAAACGCGGCGAAACGCTCGAACTTGCAATCGACGGTTATTTTTCGGGCGTGGGCAGCAACAGCTGCGGTCCCGAATTACCCGAAGATAAACGCATAACCGATAAAGTATTAAATTTCGGGGTTTATTTCCGATTCGAATAAGTCGCATAAATTTTTCAAACTAAAATAGTATGATAAAATTACAAGCCGCTCTCAAAGATTATCTTTGGGGCGGAGAAAAGTTGAAAACACTTTTCGGCAGAGAAAAAGACAGCATTATTGCCGAAAGTTGGGAAGTATCCGTACACAAAGACGGCGAAAGCACGATTTCGGAAACAAATAAAACTTTTGCCGAATATCTTAAAGAAAACAAGAACGCAGTTGACTTAAACGGCGGCGAATTTTCCGTGCTGATTAAATATATCGCCACGGCGAAAAATTCGTTTTGGGCAACAGTTTCTTTATTCCATGCGGCGAAAAATTTTCCGTAAGCGGTAACGCCATGGCGATTTTAACTACCGAAAACACGCTGAAATATTATGCGGGAATAGACCTTGGCGGCTCGGGAATAAAATGCGGAATCGTAGACGAAAACGGCAAGATTGTCGCGATTAAGAAATGCCCGACGAGAAAAGGTGTGGAAGTCAAAGAAATTCTTCGCGATATGGTAAATCTCGTAAAAGATTTGCAGAAAGAGACGGGATTGAAACTCGAAGGTGTTGGTGTGGGTTGCCCCGGACTTATTGATACCGAAAAGGGGAATGTGGTTTACAGCAACAATCTCGCATGGAAGAACGTTCCGCTCATAAAAACGCTGAAAGAAGAATTAAATTTGCCCGTTTACGTTACGAATGACGCGAATGCGGCTGCGCTCGGCGAATATTATTTCGGCGCAGGGAAAAAGTATAAATCGCTTGTAATGTTTACGCTCGGCACGGGCGTGGGTAGCTGAATCGTTTTCAACGGAAAACTGTTTGAAGGCAATCTCGGCGCTGGAGTCGAGCTCGGACACGAAGTGATTAAGAATGGCGGCGAGAGATGCACTTGCGGAAGGAAGGGCTGTCTTGAAGCCTATGCATCGGCAACCGCTTTGATACGTCAGGCAAAAAAGACTATGGAAAACGATAAAGAAAGCCTGCTTTGGAAACTTACGGACGGAAACAAAGAGGATGTAAACGGTAAGATCGTGTTCGATGCACTGCGTGCAGGCGATAAAACAGCGGGAAAAGTTGTAAAGAAATACACGGAATATCTTGCGGCTGGGGTAACGAACGTAATAAACGCTTTCCACCCGCAAGCAATCGTATTAGGCGGCGGAATTTGTACCGCGGGTGATGTATTTTTAACTCCGTTAAAACGCAAGGTTAATCGTCAGATTTACGGCGGAACGAAATTCGCTCCCGTAGAAATCGTTGTTGCAAGTCTTGGAAACGACACGGGCATTTATGGCGCAGCGGCTTTGGTAATAAACGGATTAGTGTGTATAATCTCGGTAAATAATGGTAAAAATAATTATATTGCAATTAGCTTAGGTAAAGATAAAACAGAATATATAATTTCAGACGAAGATATATTGCAGTTATATTAAGTTTTTTAATGACTTTACGATAAAGAAATGGTGCACTTAAATTGTCTAAATATTGACGAGTGCACTAGTTCAAATCTGTCTTTTAAAATAGAAAATGTATCTATTTTGAGCGGGTTTGCCAAGATAAAAAGTCGACATTTTTGCTGAAATAGCAAATGTTGGCTTTTTTGTTGTCTAAAAATGTGTTATAATGTTAATGATGGCAGCGATTTTATCTTGTTTAAAGAGGTGGAAATTTGAATTACACTAAATTGCTCAGAGAGTATTGTAAAAAAAATAACGGTGCAATTTTTGATGTGTCAAAGTTAAAAGATACTGAATTTGCAGAAGTTCCGTATAAGACTTTGTTAAAGATATTAAATAGGCTTGAGGAAGAAGGTTTACTTAAGCCTGTTTCTAAAGGTGTATATTTTATAGGTGAAAAGCCGGTGGACGAAGAGTTGATTTTCGATGAAT
>FR898410.1 GCA_000437515.1 Acidiphilium sp. CAG:727
GTCAAGCATTACCTGATTTATGAGTTTGGTAAGTACTTTGTTGCCGTATATAGGATCGGGCAGTACGTCCCTTTTGGGTACGTTACCTCTTCTTGGCATGTTAATGTCCTCCTTTTAATTATTGTTCTGGGTCTTTAACCCGTGTATGCTATCGCTCTTAAACCTTTGCTTTTGCTCGGGGAGCGAATCTTCCGACGAACACAGATTCGTCGTACTGCCTACCATTGCGGGGTTTATAGGGTATATTCCGCTATAAGTAGGAATTTCGTTGCTTATCGCAACCGTCTTTCGCGTTAAAGCCTTAATTATTTAGGACGTTTAGCGCCGTATTTGCTTCTTGCCTGTTTTCTCTTCGCTACGCCTGCGGTATCGAGAGTACCACGAATGATGTGATACCTTACGCCGGGCAAATCTCTGACCCTGCCGCCGCGGATAAGAACGGAACTGTGTTCCTGAAGGTTGTGACCTTCGCCGGGAATATAAACCGTACCTTCCTGCTTATTGGTCAAACGAACTCTTGCGATTTTACGAAGCGCGGAGTTGGGCTTCTTGGGAGAAGTGGTGGTAACCGAAAGGCATACGCCGCGTTTTTGCGGGCAGTTACCCATAATCGGAGCCTTGCTCTTTTCTTTCGCCGTTACTCTTCCGCTTTTGATGAGTTGGTTGATGGTTGGCATTTTTTACCTCCTTATAGTAATCGGAATATTCTAAAAACGGACCCTAAACCGTTAAAAGAAGCATGATTTCGGTTTTAACGCCGCCGTTTTTACGCCGTCAGGGCATAATTTAAGCATAGTGGCACTAATACCGTGAGCATATTTTAACAAATAAAAAACTTCCCGTCAACTTATTTTAACCGATTTTCGCCGTTTTGAAAAGAAAATTATCAAAATCTTCGATACCGGCGAAAATTCCGACGGTTTTACGTTCTTAAACGCAGAACAAAGAGCCGGAACGCAGGAAAAAATCCTACGTTCCGGCTCGTTGTTCCGTATATACGCCCCGCGGGAAACCACCCTTCCGGGAGCATGCTCTCCCGTTGAAGCGGGAAAGAAGGGGCTTCACTACGTTCAGAATGACGGTAAATTATGCCAGACAAGAATAATACGAACC
>FR898411.1 GCA_000437515.1 Acidiphilium sp. CAG:727
TTCCGTTGCAAGCGAAAAATACGCCGCCTTGAATTTATCGATTCGGCTCGATGTTAAATTTTGTATTTATCTTCTATGTTGTAATCCAGTCCGTGGGCTTTCGCGACTTTCCAGTATTGTAAAATTTCAAGCGTTTCTACGTACGCCGTCTTTTCTCCGCGGGTAAATTCGCTGGGCTCACACGTATTCAATTCGTCTAAATATTCAGTCACCAGGTCAATAAGATAGATTATCACGTCTTCTGCATCCATAAATTTTATAATTCTGTAACCGCGATCCCCTCCGATATTTCTTCGTTTTTCAGATATGCATAGAAAAAATCTATTATATCGTTGCGTAACCTGTAAAGAGTACTTTCCGCCACGTGGCATAGATTGGCAAGTTGCCATGCAGATAAATTCTGTTCGTCGATATAAATCGATTTGAAAATATTGTAATGGTTGGACTTACCTCTGCTGCTGTTTATTTTATACATTTTACGTATAAAGTTAAAGGCGGCTTCGTAATCTTTATCCCCCGATTTTATCAAAGTTTTAATCTTATTTTCTTTGTCGCTTAACGATTCGACTTTGGTAAAATTTTCCATAGATACCATTATAGTATCTAAGTTTTGAAATGAACTCTCAAAAAATGGGAGTATCGGATAATTTATCGTGTTTTCACAGAACGGGTAACGATATCGTCATAGCGTATACGAAAAAATCGGACAAAACACGTCCGGCGGG
>FR898412.1 GCA_000437515.1 Acidiphilium sp. CAG:727
ACTACGATTATCATAAGCCCCATAAACGATTTAAGCGTAAGTTTTTCTTTGAAAACTATATACGAAAACGCTATGCTTACGAGTATCGAGAGTTTATCTATCGGAACGACGACGCTGACTTCGCCGAGTTGCAGCGCCCTGTAATAGCACAGCCATGACGCGCCCGTCAGAATACCCGAAATTACTATAAACAGCAATTCTTTTTTAGTGGTTTCTTTTACGAGTTTACCTTTGCCCGTAACCAGAACGGTGAGCCACGCCATTACGAGAACGACAGCCGTCCTTACGGTCGTGGCAAGGTTCGATTCGACGTTTTCTATGCCGACTTTTGCGAGAACGCTCGTCAAAGCCGCGAAAACCGCCGACAGGCTGCCGTAAAAAAACCAGCCCAAGCCCCTCTTTTTTTCGCCCGCGCCGTCCTTTTTGCCTATCATCATGTACGTGCCGACGGTAACGGCTATAAGCCCCGTTATCTTCGGTACGGTTACGCTTTCGCCGAGAAAAATTATCGCTATGACCGCCGCCAGAACGGTACTCGATTTATCGAGCGGTACGACCTTATTTACGTCGCCTATCGAAATAGCCTTAAAGTAACACAGCCATGACGCGCCCGTAGCAATCCCCGACAGAACGAGAAATATCCGACTTTTCGTATCTATGTTCGTTATCCCGCCCCACGAGCCGACGATCGTTACCATAACCGCCGAGCAAATAAGAACAACGCCCGTTCGTATTGCGGTGGCGACGGTAGAGTCCGTTTTCTTGATTCCGCATTTAGCGACGACAGACGTAAGCCCCGCGAAAAACGCGGAGCCGAATGCCAATAATATCCACATATCAAATCTTAAAACACTTTTTAAGATCTTTGAATTTGCCCAAAACCATGAGCGTTTTGTCGCCGTCGAGTTTACAACCCGCGCTTATAGCGAAATCGATTTTGCCGTTTTCTTTTACGCCGAGTACGTTGATACCGTACTTTTTGCGAACGTCGAGTTCACCGAGCGTTTTCCCCTTCCACGCGTCGGGAACGGTAACTTCGAATATCGAATGGTCGCTGTCGATTTCGATATAGTCGGTAACGTGGTCGGAAGTATACCTTATAGCCGTCCAGTCGCCGAGTTGCTTTTCGGGGTACACGACTTCGTCCGCGCCGATTTTTTTAAGCAACTTTTCCTGCAAATCGCTGCTTGCCCTCGCAACGACGAGCGGCGCGCCGAGTTCTTTTAAGAGCGACGTGATTTCCAACGAACTCTGAAAGTCGTTGCCTATCGCGACTATACACACCTCGAAGTTTTTAACGCCTAAACTCTTTAATAAGTCGAGGTCGGTAGCGTCGCCTATCTGCGCGTCGGTAACGACCGGCAATGCGGCGTTTACGCGTTTTTCCGATTTATCGATCGCAAGCACGTCGTGCCCCAGATCGTGAAGTTTGACCGATACGTTATAGCCGTACCTACCTAAACCTATGAGTAATACGGATTTCATTTTTTTATTTTATCTCCGATTTTAGTTGATTTTTATGCTCCTGACGGGACTCATCCGTCGCGCTTCGCGCGCCACCTTCTCTGCAAAGAGAAGGCAAGACGGCTTTTATCCGAACGACGGTATACGATATTTCTGTCTTTTAAGCAAATAGTCGCCCGAAGAAGAAGGCTCGACTTGCGCGAAAGGATTCGACAGACCTTTGCGGTCGTCGAAGTCTTGCGAGAAAGTCGGAAACGTACTTATTCGAGATTATCTTCGACTTTTGAGCAAATAGTCGCTCGAAGAAGAAGGCTCGACTTGCGCGAAAGGATTCGACAGACCTTTGCGGTCGTCGAAGTCTTACGCAAAAGTCGGAAACGCGCTTATTCGAGATGAATATTTGCTCAAAAATGGTCTTTTTCCTTTTTGCTCCACTTTCGGGCAATGTAACGACATTGGATAGAAAGCGGCGTTATTCTCTCTAAAAAGTAAACGAACTTGTTGAACGCGCCGGGGATGACTTTCCGCTTGTTTTTATTCAACGCTTTAAGAGCCTTTTTTACGACGAAAGTTGCGGGTTTTGACGACATTTTACCCGTTACGCCCTGCACCCGTATATCGTTTATAACGTCGGGTCGGGTCGGAATACCGCCCGGTACCAAAGTCGTGATTTTCGCGTTTTTTACTTCGTACCGAAGCGACGTAAAAAAGTTGAGCAAAAACGCCTTCGAAGCCGAATATATCGCGAAGTACGGCATGGGCGTCGTTCCGCTCATACTGCCTACGGTGAGAATTTTCAGTTTTTCGGTGCGGCGTTCTATCACGAAACGGGTTATCGAAAGCGTCGCTTCGACATTCACGCGAATCTGAAAAACGAGTTTTTCCTGGGTGTATTTGTCGAACGCCTTCTGCGTGTCTACGCCCGCCACGTTCATAAGCCCCGAAAAAATCGCGTTTTTTTCGATCGCGTAATCGAAAAGGGCTTTTCTTTCGTCTTCGCTCGTTACGTCGGCAGGGAAAATCTCTATTTCGGCGTTCGGGCTTATTTTTAAGAGTTCCGAACGCAGATCTTCGAGTTTTTCTTTACTTCTGCCCGTCAGAAACAAATTATCGGTCGCGACGAGTTGACGGCAGAATTCCCTGCCCAAGCCACCCGTCGCTCCCGTTACAAGCGTGTATTCCATTACGACTTCTTTTCGAGTTTACGTTTCCCGTTTTCGTCGATAACGTAAGTATTGTCGAGTTGAGCGCGCAAATTGCCCGTTACGCTCGCTATATATTCCTTGCGGAGTTTATCCTGCTCGGCTTTTTCTTCCTCGGTCAAGCCTTCGCTTCTCTGCTTTCTCGCCAAAAAATTTATTCTGTCTATATCTATCATGTTTTTACCTTAATTCGATATTCAATCTGTGTTTAAGGCTTCCGAGTATTCTCTTTACGAGCGCGTCTACGTCTTCGGAGGCAAGCGGCTTATCTTCGCCCGCTTTGAAGGTGACGCTGTAAGCCATACTCTTTTTACCGTTTTCAACCTGAGAACCCGTATACACGTCGAACAGTTCCACCTTTTCTACCGCGCCTTTCGCCGCCTGTTTTATGGCGGTTGCGATTTCGTCGCAGGTGAGATTTTCGTCGCAGACGAACGCAAGATCTCTCTCCACGCACGGGAATTTAGGCAACGGAACGAATCTGAATACTTTATCGAATTTATCCGAAAGTTTATCGTAGTCGATTTCGGCGACGTAAACTTTACACTCCAGATCGTAGTCCGCCGCGACTTCGTAGCGAATCTGACCGTACGAGCCGATTTCTTCTCCGTCGAGTATTATTTTTGCGGAAACGCCGGGGTGCAGATAAGTCTTTTCAGCCCGCTTCGTCAAGTCGAATTCAAGCCCGAAATAGTCCGCTATCCGCTCTATCGCGCCTTTTAACGTAAAGAAGTCGTTATCCGCGCCGAATACCGCTATGCACAGTTTTTTCGTTTCGGTCGGAAATTCGGTAAGCGGCAGATTTTTCGGAGCGTAAGTACGCGCGATCTCGAAAATCTTGCCGAAGTCGTTTCCGCGTTTTACGTTACGCGCAATTACCGAAAGGAAAGACGGAACGAGCGAACGGCGCAACACTTCGTAATTGTCGCTGAGCGGGTGTTCGAGAACGATTACCTTGCCCTCTTCGTCGCCGTCGGACAAACGAAGCGACGCAACGTCCTTTTTGGAATAGAACGAATATGTCATTATTTCACTGTAACCGCATGCGGCAAGAGAACGTTTTACCCTGTTTTCGTCCTTTTGTTTTTTATCGTAACCGCCGTCGGTTATAGAAGCGTCTTTCAGAAGAGTCGGCGCGATATGCCCGTAGCCGTAAACTCTTATGACTTCTTCCGCGAGATCGGCGTAACCTTCTACGTCTTCTCTGTACGGCGGAGCGACGGTTTTAATTTTATTCCCGTTGACTTCTACGCCGAAATCGAGGCGTTTCAGAATATCGATTACTGCGTCTTTCGGCACTTTTATACCAAGCACGCCGTTGATTTTGTCAAACGTGGTTTCAACGACGGCGTTTTCTTGCTTTGCGCCCGCCGAAACGTCTTTATGCACGGCGGTAACTCTGCCGGCGCCGAGTTCATCGATAAGGTGCAAAGCCCTTTTAATCGCCCTTTCGGTCGTGTATTCGTCTACGCCTTTTTCAAAGCGTTTCGACGAATCGCTCGACTTGCCGAGCATTCTCGAAGAACGCCTTACGTTATCGCGTTTGAATTTGGCGCATTCGAACAAGACGGCTTTGGTATCCGGTTTGATTTCGCTGTTAAGCCCGCCCATTATGCCCGCCAGCGCGACGCCCTTTTTGCCGTCGCATATAAGCAGGTTATCGTGAGTGAGTTCGACTTCTTTTTCGTCGAGAGTAACTATCTTTTCGCCGTCTTTCGCCCTTCTTACGTTAATTTCGTTGCCCGCAAGATCGTTAAGGTCGAAAGCGTGCATCGGCTGACCGAGTTCGAGAAGCACGTAGTTCGTTATGTCTACGATATTGTTTATGGAATTAAGTCCGCAAAGGTTAAGTCTTCTCGACATCCATTTCGGCGATTTTTCTATTTTAATATCCTTTACGAGATGCGCGATGTATCTCGGACAAAGTTCGCCGTCGTAAACTTTCACCTTGACGTCTTCGTCACCTTTTACCGCCACGACCGCATAGTCGTAAGACGGTTCTTTGAGAGGTTTGCCGAGCGCGCACGCGATTTCTCTCGCGATGCCGAACACGCTCTGACAGTCCGGACGGTTTGCAAGTACCGAAATATCGAAGACGTAATCTCTGAGGTTAAGCAAATCTCTCACTTCTTCGCCGAGCGGAAACTCGTCGTGAAAAACGAGTACGCCGTCGCCGGACGCGCCGTCGTATACGTCGTCGTTTATGCCGAGTTCTTCGCCGCCGCAGAACATTCCGTAAGACGGCTCTCCGCGAAGTTTGCCGTTGAAAATACGGTCGCCCGTAGCGAGAGTCGCTCCGTCTACCGCGACGGGAACGATATCGCCGACTTTAACGTTAGTTGCGTTGGTTATTATCTGCAACACGCCGTATTTGCCCGCGTCTACCTGACAAACGCGCAATCTTTCGGCGTTGGGGTGCCCGGTTATCTCTTTTATTTTGCAAGTTACGACTTTATCGAGTTTGTCGCCGTAAGGTATAACCTGCTCCACTTCGAAACCGCTGTCGAAGAGTCTTTTTTCGAGTTCTTCGGGCGTTACGTCTATATCTATGAATTCTTTAAGCCAACTTAAAGGCGCCAACATAATCTTTCGCCTCCTTAATCTTTGAATTGTTTAAGAGCGCGAAGGTCGCCCTCGTAAAGCACGCGGATGTTATTGATTCCGTTTTTGAGCATTGCGATACGGTCCAGCCCGAAGCCGAACGCGAAACCCGTCCATTCGTTCGGGTCTACGTCGCAGTTTTGCAATACCCTGCGATTGACTATTCCGCCGCCGAGTATTTCGATCCACCCCGTACCTTTGCAGAGTTTGCAACCTTTGCCGCCGCACTCGAAACAACTTACGTCCACTTCTACCGACGGTTCGGTAAACGGAAAGAACGACGGACGGAAACGGGTTTTCACGTCTTTTGAAAACATACGCTTTACGAGTACGTCGAGCATACCCTGCAAATCGCAGAGAGTGACTTTTTTATCGATGACCAGCCCTTCCATCTGGTGGAACATCGGGGAATGAGTGGCATCGTCGTCAGCCCTATACACTCTGCCGGGAATAAGCACTTTGAACGGCGGTTTAAGAGTGGTAAGGCTCCTTATCTGCCCCGGCGAAGTGTGCGTGCGAAGCATATAGTCGTCGGTAATATAGAAAGTGTCCTGTTTGTCGCGCGCCGGGTGTTCCTGCGGGGTGTTAAGCGCGGTAAAATTATGGAAATCGTCTTCGATTTCCTGCGTTTCGAGCACCGTAAAACCCATACCCGCAAATATGTCCACGAGTTCGTTTTTAACCAACGTTACGGGATGAAGCGAGCCTTCTTCGCTCTTTTTTGCGGGAAGAGTAATATCGATTTTTTCGTCGGCATAACGCTTTTCGCTCTCGAGTTTTTCGATTTCTTCGGTTTTTTTCTCGAAAATTTCGTTTGCCCAATCTTTAAGTCCGTTGATAAGTTGCCCCAGACGAGGACGC
>FR898413.1:0-13475 GCA_000437515.1 Acidiphilium sp. CAG:727
GCCGCCGCAACTACTATATTAGCGTTAGGCGCACCGTCGGCTACTTCTTTAATAATCTTCGGAATGTCTTTCATAGCGTTGTTTACTTGTCCGATTTTCGTTCCGAACATACTTCCGGATTTATCGAACAGATAAAATAAAGCCATAGTTCTTGCCGCAACTTCTTCTATGTTGTTACCGTCATATCTTCCCATTTGTATTTCCTGCCTTTAATTATTTTTTATAGACTAGACAAAATTTCTAGTGATTCCCTATATATGTCAAAATTATCTTTAAATATATTCTTTTCAAAAGTATGACACCCCGTATTTTGGATGTATTTTTCAAGTTTCGAGTAATTATGATCTAATACGAAAGTGTATGCATCTAACATGTCAGATGTCCTTTTACTTGAAATTAAAGCTGCCGTGGCAACAAACGGACGATCTAATATCGGGACTAATGCAAAGTTTCCTGCCTTAAAATATTTATCTACAAGCAAACAAAACATTCCGTAATAATAAAATTCATTCAAATCCAAAAGGCGAAACATAATCATCGCAATCAGTTCCGTACTAACCAAATCGCCACATTTTTTTATAACGGCTATCACGTCGTTGATAGCATCGTCAAATAAATGTAGTTCCATTTTTATTGAGCTATTTGATAGAATAATGCCTGCCTCGACATTTTTTTCTGCTATTTCCGCGGTAGAACAGTAATATAATTTCAATTTTCCACATTCTATTTCGTCAATTAAACCTTCAATATTGTGAATTGTCTTTTCGTTAAGTAACATTATACTTCCTCGCTGTATTAAATATTGTAGAGATTACCTCATACTGTTTTTTTATTATTGTTTTAGATTGCACAAATGTATAGTTTTGGTTTCCCGATTGTTGGCAAGTTAAATAGAACAAATTTTCAAAATTGTCTTTCTTAACTTCATCAACAAATCTGTCTTGCAAAATTAGAAAACAATGAATGTTTTTCAATGTGTATTTTTCTTCGTTGTCGAAAAAGCCATAATACGGCATTAATACATCTTCGCAAGAGTTTAGCAACAAAAACGCATACAAATATTGATTTGCTGCCGCTAACACTTTACACATCGGCCAAACGACTTCAGCCGGGATACCTTGTCTTATCGATAACGTTCCTTCTATTACATCAAGATAATTTTTTAGTGAGCGAAAATAATCACCGCTGCGTTTAAGGTAAACAGCCTCACTAATTAAATCTTTGATCGTTCTATAGGTGATTGAACCATTAACTTGGTAGCCTACTTTTTCGCAGGTAGTAGTAATATTGTTTTCATTCCATTTATAATCACCAGACAGGACACCTTTTAGAATCCTATCCAGCCTTTGATAGACAATATTTTGCATTAAATTCTCTCCCTTATATCGATACAACTTTAAGTTTCATATTTCCGATTTCGATAATCGTATCGGGAATGAGCGTAACCGCTTTGCCGACTTCATAATTCATAGTCGGTTTATCGGGATAGGTTACAGCCCACGTTGTATCCGAAGCGTTTTTTATTCCGAATACGCCGGGCGTTTTCTTGCTTTCGACGAAATTACCGACGACCTTATCTCTGCTTCCGAAAGCGGTGTGATATTCTGTCAAAGTTTTATCTTTGCCCGCAACGACCGTATAACCGTTTATTTCTATCGCATACGGAATATTTGCCTTTTTATGACAATCAGAACAAGTTAAAACACCATTTTCTGCCATAGAAGCGAAGTTTATTTCGCCGCACTTCGGGCATACAACCGCGTCGTCCTGCAAATGGTATAAAACCTTTTTCCATTCGCGTTCCGAAAGTCGTTTTGCGCCGTTCTTCAAACATTCTTCCGAAAACGCCTGTTGAAACGCGTCGTGCAAATATTCGGGGTAAATCGGCCATAAGTTTATAAGATTAGAACAAGTTCCGCGAACGGGCGAGTTGGACTTGTTCGTTTTACTCATAACGAATACGGGATGAATCGCGTAAAGGTCTTTTTCGATTTGTTGAGTAAGGCACGGATATCTGCAACAATTCGCGCCCTCTAGCGGGTGAGCGAGAAAAAACAACTCAAATAAAATCACCGAAAGAGAGAATAAGTCCGTGTCCGTTCCCGGTTTGCTTTTACCGAGAATTACTTCCGGAGCCATATATCCGGGAGTCCCGCCAACGCCGAGATTGTCTCCGTTCGGAGCAACGTTATCGTTGTCGCAAATAAGCACGTCGCCGGTTACTTTGTCGATGAAGAAGTTACCAGGGCTTAAATCCTGATAACTGTAGCCCTTTCTATGTAATGCCTGAAACGCTTCCACGACGTTTATTGCCGCAGAGATTACCGCTTGCGTGCTTTTGAAAAACTCTTTTGCTTTTATAAACTTCGTAAACTCGGCATAGTTTTGCGGGCGCAAATCCATTATATAGCCGAACCCGTTACTATGTTTCCCCGTCACGGCAACCGCTTTCATCCACAAAAATTCGGGTGACGGACTGCCTGCCGTTACGTTGTCTACGAGATTTTTATAAAACTTTTTGCAATTAGGTTTTAGCGTTTTAAGATAGTTCGGCAAATACCATTTTAACGCGTATTCTTTTCCGCCGTAATCCACCTTATAAACACTGCCTTGTCCGCCTTCGCCGATTTTCGATTTTACCGTAATCGAGCCGCCATTGGTAAGTTTTATTTTATCCCCTTGTTTAAAATCTGCCATTGTTTTTATCCTTTAGTGCTATTTTTTACACCAATAAATCTAAAGCCGCTTTGGCTACGTTTCCATTTCCATCGGGAAGTAAAAGCGAGTACACTCTATCTCCAAATTGAAGAACTAAGCCGTCTGAAAAATCCGAAATAGCGCTTAATTTATCAATCTTACGCTCAAAACAATGCTTGTTTGAGACGAATATGATACGCTTATCGGTAAAATACAGAAAACCTTTTGTAATTTCAATGTCGTACTGCGGAATGCTTTCGCCGGTGCTGACGTGATGAGTAAAGCCTTTCCACCATCTGCTGCTTGAACCGCTACTCCAGCGATACGTATATCTTCTTTGCGTTAAAAGAGCGCACATATCGACGTAACGGCATTTTTCGCCTTGTTTTAATACGAGTTTATCAGCCTGAATATTCGGCAGTTGTCCCGAATAAATTTTGCTTACGGCTTGCGAAGGCATAATGCTTTGTAAAGTGGGTTTTTGCGGATTATGCAGAAAATAATTTGCTAAAAATTGCGTCAACATATTTCATTTCCCCATGTTATTTTTAATGTACATTAGGCTTGCGGTTTTGTGCATTAAATATTCAGATAGATGCACAAATTACTTTAAAAAGTTATAAAAAAGTGCATTTAAAATATAATTTTGCTACGTTTTAGGGGTTTTATTGTCTTTATGAATTGACTAATACAATGGTATTTGCTATAATATAGCAAAGAAATGTGCATCTATCTGAATAATAGATGTACATTTTTTATGTCGTTTTTTCATAGCATTTTAGATAGTTTGTTCATCATTTCAGCCTTATGTTCCCATAAGGAATGAGCATAACGATTAAGGGTAATCATAGCGTTTTTATGCCCGAGAATTTCCGACAGAGATTTTACGTCCATTCCGCATTCCAAGGCGCGAGTGGCAAACGTATGCCTAAGCGAATGAAACCCTTTATGCGGCAGTTTGAGTTTTTTAAGAAACAATTCAAACGTTCGTTGATAACTGCGGATAAAAACGGGCTTTTCGCCGTCTGCAATAACAAATTCGCATCTGCTTTTCTTTCTCATTTCTTTCACCATTTTGAGTATTGTTTTCGATAGGGGAATTTGCCGCCTTGAATTTTCCGTTTTCGGCGCGTCTAAAATTCTTACGTGCTTGCCGTTTATATCGCCGTCGCGACAAGTTTTCGACACGGTTAAAATACCTTTTCCTAAGTCTATATCTTTCCACGAAAGCGCAAGTAATTCACCTATTCGCAAGCCCGTGTAAAGACATAAAACTATACCTTTGTATTTATCTTTTTTAGCGGATAATGCAGCAGTTTCTATCTTCTTTTGCTCGGCGAGCGAAAAGCAATCCACTTGCCTTTCGACTATTTTCGGACGTTTAATTTTATTCGCCGTATATTCGGGCAAATATCCGACTAAATGCGCCGTTTTCAGCGAATTTTGCACGACCGAAATAATCGTTTTAACAAAGTTAGGAGATAAACCTTTGCCCGTGCGTTTATTGCCGTTTACGGTCAAATCCGTTACGAATTTTTGTAATACAAATGGCGTTAATTCCGCCAATTCATAATTGCCTAAACGCGGCAAAATATGTATTTTTGCAATCTTGCAATACTGCTCGTAAGTCCGCTGTTTACTTGACGGTTTTGTGTAATGTGTCAGCCATTCTTCCATCCAATTTTTGTATGTCATTTATAACTCTCCTTGAAGTAAAAATCTTAGTATTTTTTAAAATAAAATCATTTTGGCACCGGAACGTGTGCTTGTCCTTTATACGAGACGGCGAGGCTATGCCTCGCCGTGGACAAGCACACGTTTCTCCCAAATCAGCCGACTGAACTTTCGGTTGACAGAAAAGCCAACAAATTAAACTCAATCGTCCGATAGTCAAATGAAAGCGCGAACGGAAGGCGAACCCGCCGCTAAACCGCTTGGCGATCTTCGCCTTTTACCGTCGCGCGACTTTTTCATTTTTGTGCTATTCGGAGCAAAATTGCGTATTTTAATTTGCTTTCGGCATTTGCGCTATCACTTCGGGGCTTACTTTTCCTATAAGGCAGCCTTCGTCCCAACAAGTGAAAGAGTCGAAAAGCAGCAGTTTTCTATCTTCTTGTCCGATTGTGCATAATACGTCGTCATCCATTATATCGGATACAAAGTATTGCGGCAGGTTGCGAGAATATACGATTCTTGCGCCACATTTCTCGATGTATTTCAGTATGTAACGGATACTGCTGTCAAGACTATAAACACTTTGGATTGCCTCGAAATCGCTCCGTCCGAATCGTTCGTTGAAATAGGTATTCTGAACCGTCTTTTGCACTTTCTCCGTCTTTACGGAATAGTCCTGAACTTCCACGAGATCGCCTATCATTTGCCCGTCGGGGATATAGAAAAGTCCATGGAAGTGTAATCGTTCCTTTTCTACCGAGCGTTCCCACACGCCTATGTATTTCCAGCCGCGGCGGTAGCACATTTTCTTGAATGTATCCGAAAGTTTCTTACGAAAAGATTCTTCGGTGTGTTTTGCAGAATCGTAAGTAAAAGTGCAAAAGTAATTCCACGTTTGCAGGCGCGTTTTGCGATACAACCGAGTTTTACGACAAATAAGGTTGCGTAGTTGCCGAGCAAAGTTATCTTCAACAAATTGCCGCGCTTCTTTTTCGCTGTTAAAATACGGCGTCATTTTGCTTACGATAAAAGCCTTTCGCTTACGCTTTTTCATTTTAGAACTTTCTTCATATAGTTCGTTGAATAACTCTTTTTTAGTGAGTAATATTACGCCTTTTATATTGTTAATCGGCTTATTGACCGACTTTTCATCTTTCGCTTCGCAATTTTCTTTATCAGAAATCGCTTCGCTGTCGTCATTTTTATCTACGACGGCAATGAGCTTTTCGAGCGGTTTAGGTCGTTTTCGTAAAAACGGACGAGTGGTCGGCGGTATTGCTATAAAATGTCCGCCGTCGTTGTAGATTTTGCATTTAGGGTAATACATAAATCCCTCCTTTAAAATTTTTTATTAAATCATGGGAAACGATTACACGAAAAAATTACCCGGTTTTATTCGGCGGCGGTTTTTGTCCTGCCATTATTTCGGCAAGTTGCTTTTCGTACCGCCGCATCATAACTTCGGTTACTTTCCGTATAATTTCTTCACGCGAAGCCTCCATGTCTTTTGTGTTCACTTCGTCGAGTTTTACATAGAGCGGAATGTTGGCGGTATATTCGCCTTTCTTATTCCGTAAGCCTATGTACGCGACATTTTGGTATTGTTCTTTCATTTAATCGTCTCCCGTTGATTTCGTAATTTTAGTGTAATTTCCAACCGTAGCAGGTTTTGCAACAGTTAAAAATCTTTTTTGCGAAGTGATTGTAATATTCAAACAGGAAGATTTTTTTCCTATTTGAAAAAGTTTTTAAGATTTTTCTTTGTTATCAGATCAAGCATAAACTTGAAATGTGCAACTTTCCTTCGCATTTATTTTTTTCGAGCAGATTCTACTATTCAAACCGGACAGTTTTTGTCCTGTTTGAAAAAATTTTCAAAAAAATTTTAACTTTGCAATACGACACCTTTTGTCGTAATAGAAAAACTTTTTGCAACGCTTTTCGCATTTATTCTAAAAGTCAAACTCGCAACTTCTTTGCGACATCGAAAAAGTTTTTCGATAAAATTCTACACCGCGATGTTGCCGATTACCAGAACCTCGTCGTGACAGAAATGTACCTGTTTGTGACATTGCGCAACCTTGATGTAGCCGAAATGTAACCGCCATGCAACCTTGGTGTGATGTCTTGCCTGCGGGAAAAAGCATACACAAAACGAAAAAAGAATGTAACATACTTTACAAAGAACTTTTGGTTGTTAGCGTGAACTTTCGGCACAAAAGATGACTATTTCCATACTGAAACATACTTTCCTATTCATTCCGCATAACAAAAAAGCCGCTCGGAATCTTTTCGGAAACCGAACGGCAGAAAAATATATTTAGAAAAGAAAACTACTGATTACAAAAAGTCGTCAAAATTTACCATAACTCACATTAAAAAATATTGATTTTATACTTAAACTCGCTTGAAAAAATTTTTATTTTGGTGTATAATGGTTGCAAATCATATAGGAGTCGCCATATGTTGAAAAGAAAAATAGAACAAGCGTTGACAGATTGGAAAAACACTCCGAACCACAGTCCGCTTATAATTAAGGGGTGCCGTCAATGCGGAAAGACCTATTCCGTCAGAGATTTTGCAAAAAAAAATTATAAGCACGAGGTATATCTTAATTTTTTCAAAAATCCGTCGTATATATCCATTTTTGACGGCTCGCTCGAGATCGATAACCTTATAATGATGATGTCTGCTTTGCTTGGCCCGAGTGCCGTATTCAAACCCAGAGAAACAGTCATAATTCTTGATGAAATTCAAGATTGCCCCGAGGCGAGAACTGCTTTGAAATTTTTCAGAGAAGACGGCAGGTTCGACGTTATCGGAACGGGATCTTTGCTTGGCGTAAAAGGATACGGAAAACAACCAAAGTCCATTCCTGTCGGTTCGGAAACCGTAATAGAAATGCACCCTCTCGATTTTGAAGAGTTTTTGTGGGCAAACGGGATTACCTCTCAAGTAATAGATATGTTGAAAAAATGCTTTGACGAAGAAAAACCCGTTCCCGAAGCATTACATGAAAAAATGCGGCAACTAATCCTTCAATACACCGTTGTCGGCGGCATGCCTGAAGTTGTAGACATGTTTGTAAAAACAAAACAAATGAACAGCGTTTTGGCTTTGCAACGCGATATTGTCCGTTCATACGAAGACGATATGGTGAAATATGCCGATGATAAAGATAAACCGTTGATAAAGGAATGCTTTCAATCAATTCCGAAACAACTCAGCAAGGAAAACAAAAAATTTCAATACTCCGTTGTAAAAAAAGGCGGCACGGCATCAAAATTCCAAGGAAGTATACAGTGGATAGAGGACGCGGGAATTATTGCGCGGTGTTACAATCTCGACTTGCCCGAACTTCCGTTAGACGGCAATGCTATCGACGATGTTTTTAAGGTATATATGCAAGATACCGGATTATTTGTCAGCATGCTCGAGGATGGGACACAATTCGATATTCTTCAAGGCAATCTTTATGGATACAAGGGTGCAATTTTCGAAAATCTCATGGCGGATATTTTCACAAAGATGGGAAGAAAATTATACTACTATCACAAAGATTCCGGACTTGAAATCGACTTCGTAATAAGATATAAGGGCAGCGCAACTTTAATCGAAGTTAAGGCAACCACCGGAAACACCAAAAGCACAAAAACGATTCTTTCTCACCCTGAAAAATACCACGTTGCGGGAGCGATAAAACTCGGCGATTATAATGTGGGCAGAAACGAGAAAATATTAACAATTCCCATTTATATGGGTTTTTTGCTTAATGAGTTTTAACAAAAACACATACGTTATTTTTTTTCGGTAGTTATTGTATCGGAAAAAGTCGGCTCCGTCAAGGGTTGAAAATATCGCTGAAAATTATGAGTTAATCGACTTGTACGGCAATATTTTCTACTTGTTCCTGGACTGTTCCGACGTTTCCCGATTTTGTTTTTGTCCGAAAAAAATAGATCTCTCAAAAGGAGGAAAACTCAATGGATACGGGAGTAATTTATGCTCGGTTCAGTTCGCAAAGTCAGAACGAACAAAGTATCGAAGCGCAAGTGAGAATATGCAAAGAGTTTGCCGAAAATAAGGGCATAAATATTGTAAACGTATACTCGGATAAGGCTCGCACGGGAACCAACGACGCAAGACCTGCTTTTCAGCGCATGATAAAAGACGCCAAAAGCGGCGCCTTTCAGTTCATAGTCGTGTATATGTTTGATAGGTTTGCCCGAAATCGTCGCGACAGCATTATGTATAAAGAAATGCTCAAAGACGAAGGCATAAAAGTTTTATCTGCATTAGAGCCTATTGCCGACGACGAAGGCGGAGAATTTTACGAGATGTTCCTTGAATGGAACGCTAAAAAATACAGTAAACGCCTTTCCAAACGTGTAAAAGACGGAATCGATACGAGTATAGCTAACGGACATTTTTGCGGAGGCACGGTTATTTACGGTTATAAGCTGGTAAACGAACCTATTCCGGGAAAACCGAATAAATTCATTAAAAAAGTAGTTATAGACGAAGAAGAGGCAAAAGTGATTCGCCTCGTGTTCGATTATTACAAAACCGGCTACACAAAAAAAGAGATAGCCCAAATGCTTAACGAACAAGGCTATCGTATGCGCGGTAAAAAAATTGCAAATAGAACTTTCGATAAGTACATAGTCAACCCGAAATATACGGGCGAATTCACTTTCGGCGGCAGAGTTTGCAACAACATGTATCCTGCTATAATAGACAAGGAAACGTTTAATGCGGTTCAAGAAAAACTTTTAAAAAACAAACATTATTTGGGCGGGCAAGAAACGGCAAAAGTTCCATATTTACTCACGGGAAAATTATTTTGCGGTCATTGCGGAGCAGAAATGGTAGCCGATGGCGGAACAAGTGAAACAGGAGTTCAACACCATTATTATACTTGCAAAAGGCGAAGAAAAAAAGAGTGCGACAAAAAACGCGAAAATAAAGATAAACTCGAATTATACGTTACTACTTGCGTAAGAGATTTTTTAAGCAATCCGCAAAATGTCGACATTGCCGTTGACGACGTTCTTGCCTATTACGATCAACGAACGGACGAGCAAAACTTAAAAAGCGTGAATGCAAAGATTGCGCAAGTACATAAAGAAGTCGTTCAACTTGCCGACGCATTCGTAAAAGCCAAAAACGCACTGCTGCAAAATTCGATAGAAGAAAAGATGTCCGAATACGAAGTTTTGCTTAATGACCTCGAAATGCAAAAAGCACAACTCGAACTCGAACGCGGATACAGGCTTACGAAGCAAGATTTGCTTACTTTTATTCAAGAGATACTGAAAGGCGACATAAATGACAAAGATTACCAAAAGCAAATAATAGATCACCTTGTAAGCCAAGTTTTCGTCAGCGACGACGATACGGTTGTATATTTTAATATCCGTGGCGGGAAAGATATTGAAACGCTTACGATAGATGATACGAAAGAAGCCGTGAAAAAAGTTCAAACGCAATCACCGATCGCCAGCCAAACAAAAAGAACAGGCTTCTGCCTGTTCTTTTTGTTTTACTTGCGAAGCGGTTAAAAAGAGATTTGAACTAAGGGCGACGCCGCCGGGCGAAAAAACAGTCCTGCGGACTGTTTTTAGCGATGACCGAAGATATTTGCAAAGCATCGGCTTAAATTTCAGAATTTGCTTTGCAAATATCAAGAGGAAAATCTCTCTACCTATAATATTTTTTTATTCTTTATTTTTATTTGCGGAGGACTTGCGATATTTCGCGGGAGTTGCTCCGTACTTTTTTTTGAAGGCGTTTATAAAATAAGAAACGCTTTCAAGTCCTATGGCGTGGCAGCACTCTTCCATAGAACAAGCCGACGTCTGCAATAAAAACGCCGCGTGGTTAAGCCTTAAAGACAAAATATAATCGGTCAGGGTAACGCCGAATTCCTGCTTGAATTTTTTAGAAAGGTATATCCTATTATAACCGAGTTCGGAATAGACGAATTCTATTGCCTGCGGGTCTATATAATGATTGTTTATCGACAGCAGGCACTTATTTCTGAAATCGAGCGAACTGCCGCCGCCCTGCGTTTCCATGCAGATACCGCCGAGCAGTTGTACGACTAAAACTTTTTCGTAGTTCTTTCGGCTGATATCCGAGTTTGCGTCGGACAGGAACATAGCGAAACACCGTTCGTGAAAGGCAATGTCTTCGTCGGACAGTTTGAAATGCACTATTTTACGCTCCACGATATCGTCGTATAGATTTTCGTCGATAAAATCGCAGGCGGTTTTGAGTAAAACGGGGCGAATAAGCACGTCGCGGTGTTCGCAGCGGCTTTTTTCGCGTATGAAACGGTGCGGAACGCCGGGGCTTATCAGGTAAGCGTCGCCGACCGAAAGTCTCTCGGTCATATTCGACGCAAGATGACCGATCGAACCCGACTTGATATAGAACAACTCGAAAAACGAGTGGTCGTGCAGGACTTCGTTACTTTCGTCGTTCAGTTTAGTCGAAAGGTTTAACGTTGCGGGTAACAGATGATAAGTTTCCATAAGTTAATTTACGGCAATTTTTTATTTTTGTATAGTAATTATAAGATACAAAGCAAAAATTGTCAATATTTTTCGGTAAAAAAGTTTATACAGAGCAATTTTATGTTTTTTGAAAGTGTTGAATAACGACAAAAACTATGCTACAATAACTATTGCCAAGACGAGTTCGGGGTTGAAATCGTTCAGGGCAACAAAAAATGAAAGGGGTACCCCTTTCTCGTCTGCGACGAGAAAGTCCCTTAAAGGAGAGAAAGGGATGAAAAAGTTATGGCAAATGCTTCTCGTTTTTGCGATGGCGGTATCGTGCGTGTGCGCGGTGGCGTGTTCGAATAAAAACGATAACAAAACTTGTAAGCACGACTACGAAGAAACGGTAGTCGCGGCTACGTGTACGACGGGCGGTTATACCGAACATAAGTGTTCCAAGTGCGGCGACACTTATAAGGATAACGAAGTTGCGGCTCTTAACCACGATATGACGGACTGGGCGGAAAAAACGCCCGCAACGTGTACCGCGGCGCAAGTTTTAGAAAAACATTGCAAGAGAACGGGTTGCGATTACGAAGAAACAAAAGACGGCGACGCCGCGCTCAACCACGATATGGAGTGGACGATTACGCTTAACCCGACCTGCACCGCAGACGGAAAGAAAGACGGCGCGTGCAAACGCACGGGTTGTACTTATACCGAAACCGACGTCAAGATAGACAAACTCGGTCATCACTACGTAGAATCGAAGACTGACCCCAAAGCCAAAGCGGCTACTTGTACCGAAGACGGCTTAAAGGTTGAAATCTGCGATAACCCCGGTTGCGACGACGACGAAACGAGAAAAGAGAGCGTCATACCTGCGCTCGGACATACCGACGACGGAACGAAAGCGGTGGTTACCGCTCCCACTTGTACCGAACAAGGTTATACCACTTATCACTGCGAAACTTGCGATCAGGATTATCGGGACGATTACGTAAACGAACTCGGACACGAAATGGCGTTAGAACAAACGGTAAAAGTTTCTTGCCTTACCGACGGTTACAAACTTTGGATATGTCAGCGCGATAATTGCGAATATAGTGAAAAGAGAGAAATCGCCGACAAACTCGACCACGTATTCGATACGGACGGCAATTGTAAGAGCGGTTGCGGAAAGACGATAAACGACAAACTCACTTGGATAAACACCAAATACGACGTTACTTATAACGAATCTGCCGACAGACTTACGCTTATCGGTGGCGACCCCGGTAAAGAGCAGATTCAGCAATTCATAACGATTCCTGCGTTTCTCTTCAAAACTATGAAGGAGGCCGGCAAAACGCAATTCGCCCTCAATCTGTATAAATGGAGCGAAACGACGCCCATATTCGGATTAAACCTTACGGAAGAATCTGCAGATTGGAAATATACCAACAACGTCGATACGTCTTCGGACGTTATGACCATAACCGACGAAATGGTAGAAAAAGGATTTAAGTTTATACTTTTATACGCCGACCTTACGCAACGCGATCCCGCGTGGAAGGCCACAGTAAAAACCACCGGTCTTGATTTCGATATAGAATTCATTAAACCGTTCGATATCAACGATAAATCGATGTGGGTAAGAAGCGAATTTGCTTCTACCGCGTATTCAACGGAAAAGGGCAAATGGACGATAACCGACGCGGCTCCCGGAGTGAACGACGTTCAGAAAAAGGTTACCATAAGCGCGGACGTATTCAAGGCTATGAGTGAAACGTACGGCTCGTTCAAATTCAAATTTACGACGAAAGACGCGGGGACTGCTCCTATATTCGGTTTCAAAGAAGTTACCGAGGATTGGACGAAATACAAATACGGTAATTATGCATACATAACTGCCGAAAAGTCTATAACTGCCGACATGTTGACAAACGGATATTCGTTCACGTTGCTCTATGCTGATGCAAACAAGAGAGACGGTGTCGAGGCAGCCGACGTAACCGGTTTTGATATGGATATAGAATTTATGCCGAAATACGACCTTAATAATAAGGCAACGTGGATAATGAACGGTTTTGAATCTTGTTCGTATGTCGAAGGCGACAGATGGAATCTTTTAGGCTCCGGAAGTGAAGGCAGTTTTGTAATCAGGGCGGAAGTGATTGCCGCTATGATTGAAAGCGGAAAGACGAGTTTGACGCTTACGTTTGGCAGACTTGAAGCAAATCAGGATACTTACTTTATCATAACCGGTTATGATAGAGCGAATGGCGCGTGGAGTAAAACGTTTGAGTTGACAAGCGATATGGCAACCGACGGATTAAACCTTACTCTTTCATTCGGAAGTTGCGGTTGGGGCGGTACATGGGTCGCTCCCACCGGTTGTTCCGTAACGCTTACGTTTGCGTAATATTAAGATTTTTACTTACGGCGGGGGGGGGGAGAAACCCCCCCCCCGCGCAAAAAAAAACTATACTCCGCGGTAAACCACCCTTCCGGGAGTGTGGGCGACTATACAAGCCACTCCGCCGTTTATTGCGGGGTAAATTTCCCCGATGAAACGGGGAAAATGTCGCGAAGCGACAAAAGGGGGGCGACCCCGCCTAA
>FR898413.1:13489-16215 GCA_000437515.1 Acidiphilium sp. CAG:727
CCCTGCCTAAGGTTGCCGCGGTCGCTATGCTCCCTCGCAATGACAATGTATTTTCAGCAATCCGACAAAAATAATACAAGAGGATAAAAAATGGTGCTTAAAGATCGGGAATATAAAAAAAGAAAAGCGATGGACGCGCTTTTCTATATTTCTTTTATGATTATTCCCGTAATCGCGTTTGCTCTGTTTTACGTATACGTCAATCTCGATTCGTTTATAATGGCGTTTCAGAAGCCCGTAGACGGAAAACTCGTATTCGCTAAATTCGACAATTTCAAATGGGTATTCGAAAAACTTAAAAACGGAGCGGTCAACGACGAAGACAATCTTCGCCTTGCGTTCGTCAACACTTTCAAGACTTTCGGGGTACAGATGATAATGTTCCCGATAGGGCTTTTCGTATCCTATTTTATCTATAAAAAAATCTTCGGTTATAAAGTTTTCAGAGTGATTTTTTATCTTCCGACTCTGATTTCGGGCGTGGTGGTAAGTTTCTTTTATCTCGCGCTTATGCAGGACGGATTTATGCCGAAATTTCTGCAAAACCTTTATAATCTCGATTATAAACTCGTAAATCCGCTGGTAGACAGCGATTTCGCCAACAAGATGGTGCTTCTGCATTTCGTGTGGCTTAACTTTCCGGGCAGTCTTATCATATGGGGCGGAACGTTCTCGCGTATACCCGAATCGGTGCTCGAATCTGCGAGACTGGACGGCGTAAACTGGGTGCAGGAAATGTTCGTTATCATTCTTCCGCTCGTATGGCCGACTTTCGTGCTTATGATTACGCTTCAACTTGCGGGCGTATTCGGCGCGACGGGCGCGGTATTCCTTCTGACGGGCGGCAAGTACGCCACGCAGACGGTTTCCAACTGGATGTATATGCAGGTCTATAACGCTACCAACCCTTACGAATCGGGCACTTTATATTACGTTGCGGCTATGGGACTTATGCTTACGTTTATATCCTGCGTAATCGCGGTACTCGTAAGAAAGTTTTTGGTCAGCAAGATCGAAGAAACGACTTATTAAGGAGGGGACATGAAGAAAAGAAGTAAATTATTCGACAGAAAATCTCCGTCCGAAATAGTTCTGTACACGCTGGTGTTTATAATTTTCTGCGCGTTCGCCTTTTCTTATCTGTACATGATATTCTGGTGCGCGTATTCGGGTATGCGAGATTTCAGATCTCTCGCCAAAAATCCGTTCGGGTTTTCTAAAATTCAACTGAAAAATTACGTCGACGTCTTTACGCTTCTCGAAGTGGGCGACAGCAATTTCTTCGATATGCTTATAAACTCGCTGTATTTCAGTTTTTTAGGGCCGTTCCTTTGTATGACGGTTACGTCGATGATGGCGTACGTTACGGCGCAATATAAATTTTTCGGCTCTCGCGCGGTTTATTTCGTGGTTCTGGTCGTTATAACTATGCCGCTTTACGGCAGCGGAACGGCTATGTACAAGTTGTTGTTCAAACTCAACTTTCTTAATTCGCGCTGGATGATTTTGACTTCGCTTAACGCGTTTTCGATATACTATATGTATTTTTACGCGTTTTACCGCGGACTTTCCAAAAGTTACGCCGAAGCCGCCGAAATAGACGGAGCGAACAAGTGGCAGATATACTTTAAGATAATGTTTCCGCAAGCGGCGGCGATGTTCGGTTCTCTGTTCTTGATGCTGTGGATAGCCGATTGGAACAACTATTCTACCGCGCTTATCTATTTATCCAAACTTCCTACGTTGGCGGTAGGTATTTATAAATTTCAGTTGCAGATGACTTACAGTTCGCGTATGGATATTCTGTACGCGGCGTGTACGATATCCCTTCTGCCCCCGCTGATAATCTTTATCTTTTTCAACAACGCGCTTATGAGCAACGTCTCGATAGGCGGTATCAAAGAATAAAAGGAGTAAAATATATGAAAAAAGTTACCAAAGTAGCAACTGCGTTGCTTGCGGCTTCGCTGAGCGTTCTGCCGCTTGCTTCCTGCAAAAGCAAAAAGAAAGTCGCCAACTCGTCTACCGACGTGCAGATTTATCTGTGGAAGTCGGGTTACGGCGCGGAATTCATGAAAGAAATCGTCGCCGATTTCAATAAAAAACAAGACAAGTATAGGGTTACGCTCGAATACGACGAATCCGCCGCGACTATTATAAAAACTTTGTCGCTCGGGTCGAGCAATACCTACGATTTGTATTTCACGATGCTCAATACGAATCAATACAATAAGGATTTCGAAAATCTCGACGACGTACTCGATTATACCGTCGCGGGCGAAAATACGACTATCCGCAATAAGTATTACGACTATTTGTTAGACGGCGTTAAAAACGCCGACGGCACTACGAACTTTTTAACTTACGGTAACGGCTGGTGCGGATTCGTATACAACGCGGATATAATAGACGGCGTAAAATATACGCTTCCGAATACGACGAACGAACTCGATATGCTCATAACCGAAATCAAGGGCGATAAGACGCTTAAAGGCGTAAAAGCCCCGTTGATCTTCTACAATAACGACGATAACAACGGCTACCTGAATTACGCCACTTACGTGTGGGAAGCGCAGTACGACGGGCTCGATTATTACTACGATACGACGCTCGCTCTTAAAGCAGCCGACGGAACTACTCCGTCTAAAGACGTTTTCGTCGCGAAAGACGGAAGATATAAGGCTCTTAAAGTGCTTGAAAGTATAGTTACGCCTACGACCGTACAC
>FR898413.1:16266-25027 GCA_000437515.1 Acidiphilium sp. CAG:727
CGACGTTCAGACGTTGTTCCTTGACGGCGAAGCCGTGTTTATGGTAAACGGAAGTTGGCTTATGAACGAGTCTACAGGTACGAAAAACAATTTCGGCATGATGAAGATGCCGGTTATAAGTTCTATCGTAGAAAAACTCGAAGATACCGAAATGGACGACGCGACTCTTTCGGAGATAATTTCGGAAGTAGACGCGGGCGCGACGAGCAGCAGCCTTTGCAGCCGGAACGACTTTAACCGCATTAAAGAAGCAAGAAACCTGCTTTATAACAACGCCGCCGAACAATACGTATTCGTTCCCAAATACTCGGTAGCAAAAGAAGGCAGTAAGGAATTTTTGAAATACTTCTATTCCGACGAAGGTCTTGCGAAATTCATGACCGTAACGGGTTTGCCTAACTCGGCAAGACTTTCCGACGAGAGCAAATTTAACGTAAATACGCTCGATAACTGGCACAAACAGCAGTTCACTCTTTCAAAAGAGATGAACGCGGTTACGAATACGATAACGAAGTCGAAACTCTTTATCAACAACAATACCAACCAATTTGCGAGCGTTCCTTACGCGCAGTCGCTTTGCGCGGGTAACTCGAAAGACAAACTCACGGCGGACGGTATATGGAATAAAATCGTCGCTAAAATAAACGAAAACTGGGCGGATTGGTCAAAGTGAAAAAATATAAACTTTTAATAGCCGCCGCGGCTGTTGCCGTCGGCGTGGCAGGAGGTGGCGGCCGGCGTGGCAGGAGCGGGATTATTACCGAACGCCGTTACGGCAAAAGCGGGCTCGTCCGAAGTTTACATAGCGTCTTCGACGTCGATAGACGATACGAGCATCAACAGCGGCGATTTTTTGACAACGGGCAAAGTCGCTGCCGAAAACGGCAAGGCAAAATTCAATACTCTTTCTGAAAAAGAAAAACTCACGACCAAGACGAAGGCTTTCAACTTAAAAGAATACGGCGTTACGACTCTGCTTGATTTTTCTTCGACGTTAAACTTTTCTTCGTTTGCCGAAAACGGAAACTTTTCGATGGCGTTCGGGCTTAATAATCTCAAAAACGAAACGGGCGCGGAAGATTCTTTCGCGGTTAAAGTGAATTACGATTCCGCAAGCAAGAAATTTTCGATAGGCGTTTCGGAGTATACGAAAGACGGAGAAATCTCCGTTTACGCACCCACGGTAATAGGCGCGATAAAAATCAACCGCGACGTTACTTTCAAAGTTTTCGTCGATACGGACTGCAATCTTACCGTTTCGGTGTTGCCGACCGGCGCGAGTTCCGAAACCAAACTCGTTTCGGGGTACGGGCTTAACGTCAATCCCGAAGGATATATTTCTTATATTTCGAGCGGCAGAAACGAAATAACGCTTTCCGATCCGCAAATTCTCGTCTACGAGTACGACGCGCCCGAAACTATCGATTATACCGAAACTTTCGATAAAAACGGATATAACTCGAACGTGTTTTACAGCGCGAGTACGGCTTCGCCGATAACTCCGTCTTCGCTTTCGGTCGAAAACGGCGCGCTCAGATTTAAGAATACCGCGGCGGCGTATATCTCTACGCGTTATAAATATTCGAATTTCGAACTCTCTTTCGATATAACGGACATGGCGAGAACGGCTACTTTCGACGATAACGGCAACGTGGTTTCGCTTATAAATTCCTGGTTCGGAATCGCGTTCGGAGTGAACTCGATAGACGAAGCCCCCGATACCACGACGAGATATTCTACGTGGTTACAACTCGGAAGAGTCGTGCCGGGCGTCGAAAATTTCGTTAAACCCGCGAACGTGCATTATATGCTGTGGGATAACAACGGTAACTGGAATAACGTAACGGATCCGCAATATATGACCGATTTCAACCCGTGGAGTACGAAGTACGACGGGGAAGTCATTAACGTAAAATTCGCCGTAACCGACGGGCTCGTTGAATTGTTTATGAAAACAGACGGTGATCCCGACTGGGGCGAACCGTATTTTACGTACGATTTCGGAAAGGTAAAAACGGGTTACGTGCGTATCTTTACGGCGGGCAACACGGGTATCGAAACGAAAGGCATCGAATATAACGACGTGGGCAATTTCACGATAGACAATCTGTCGATAAAAGACACCGATCACGAAAACGCGAAAACGTTATTGCCGACTCCCGAATATAAGTCCAATCTGTGGGTGAAAACTCCCGATTACGACTATAAGACGAAGCCCGACGATAAAGACCTTATAGGCAATAAAATTTCGAGCGGCGATATGAACGGCAGTTCGGCAAAGAGCGGTTGCGCTTCTTCGGTCGGGCTATCGCTACCCTTAATCGCGCTCGCGGCGATTCCGTTTATCAAGAGAAAGAAAAAATGAAGAAGTTTTTAATCTTGTTGTTAAGTTTGGTATTTTTATTCTCTTGTTCGGCTTTTGCGGTCGGATGTAAAGAGAAAACGAAAACGCCCGCTTCTACCGAAGAACCGGGTAAGACCGACGACCCGTCCGATCTGGGCGAAGACCCCGGCGATGACGACGATCCGCCCGTAGTCGAAAAATTAGAAATAACGGGTCCCGAAGACGGCGTTTACGGCTATACTCAAAAGTTGAGAAATTATCTTACGGCGCCGGGCGACGACGTAAAAGTTTCCGATTACGCCACAGAAAGCGGCGAAGACGAAGCCTACGATAAAATTCAGATCAAGTGGGAAAGTAATCTCGAAAACGTAGAAGAGTACGAGATAGAATTTGGTTTGAAAGACGACTTTTCGGACGCCGAAAAGCAAACTATGTCGGCTACGTCGAGAAAACTCAACGTCTACAATCTTTATAAGGATTCGACCTACAACGTCAGAGTTACCGCCGTAAGAAAAGCGGGTAATAAGTCGGCTACGGCAACTTTCAAGACCACGGATATCGGTCCGAGAGTTATGAAAATCGGCGGACTGTGCAACGTAAGAGATCTCGGCGGATATAAGACCGAAAGCGGAAAGACTACCGTTCAGGGCAAGATTTTTCGCGGTGGGCAACTTTCGCAGAACGCCAACTGGTCCGTGTACGACAATATCGTCCTTAACGCCGCAGGCAAGAAGTATATGAGTGAAGTTCTCGGCGTAAAGACCGACTTCGATCTTCGTAGTCAAGCGGAAAATAAAGGTTTAACGAAAAGCCCTATCCCGAACGCCAGACTCGAATACTACGACGTAGGCGGTTATTTGTCTGCGTTTACCGACGCGGCGGGATATAAAAAGGTGTTTTCCGCGCTTGCCGACGAAACTCGTTACCCCGTCTATATTCACTGTACGGGCGGAGCGGACAGAACGGGAACGGTAAGTTTTCTTATTAACGCGCTTTTGGGCGTTGACGAAAAAACTCTTATTCAGGACTACGAAATCACTTCTTTTTCGGCGTTCGGTATGAGAAATAAAGAAAGTACGACGTATCAGTTCACTCCGTTTATGAATAAGTTGAAGTCCGATTACAAGGGCGATACGCTTTCCAAAAAGGTTGAAAACTATCTTTTGTCGATAGGCGTTACCGAAACCGAGATTTACAACGTAAAGGCGATTATGTTCGGAGAACCGACGAGGGATCTTCCCGCTCCGCCCGAAACGGTAACGCTCGATTCGGACAACTTAACGTATACTTACGACGGAGTCGCGGGGTACGGTAAAACGTTTAATTTCGACGTTCAGAGCCTTACCTATGCCGACGGAAACAACGACGGCGGAACGTATTTTATGATCGGCAGTTACGGAGTTTATTTCCGCGGCGGCTTGTTCAGGCTTGCGTATAATAACGGCGGAGTTTTCGCAGAACCTGCGAAAAGGGTCGAATTGTCGACTTACGATCACACGAAGTTTAATGCGGGCGTAAAACTCGGCATAGAAATAACGATAAAGAACGAAACGACGGTAACGATAAAACTCTATATAAACGGCGAATCGCTCGGACAAGAAGTCGACGTAGCCAGACTTACGGACGAAATTTCTTCCGACGAGGCGAACGCGGTCGTAAGGATAAACCAAAGTTACGTAAAAGAAATCGTTTTGATTAAAGGATAAAGATATATGAATAAAAAAATAATTTCCGCGTCTTTGGCGGCGTTTGTCGCGCTCGGCTGTACGCTCGGTTGTAAGGGCAAAAGCAATAACGACGGAAGCGCCGCGGTAAAAGGCGACGTAAAACTCTATACGGACGGTATGGCGTACTCGCAAAGCGCGGCGCGCGAAGAAAAAGAAGTGTATTCGCTCTATTACGAATATCTGGGCGGGGCGGGCGTTATGCCGATAGGCGGTTTCTACGTTCCGCACGCTTCGGGCGGCAGTACCGACGGCAACGCGAAGCCCGATTTGCTTACCGATTATTATTTCGACGCGCTTGAAAAAGCGGGCATAAACACCTTATTCTATTCTCCGGACCGTTGGACGACGGGCGGCTCGAACACGAATATCAAAAAGGCGCTCGACCTATGCGAAAAGTACGGTCTGGGCTACTACGTAGATACGTATTACGTGCTCGGTCAACTCGGTACGCGTACCGAAAAATATCCGATTGAGAACATGGAACTCGCCACCGAAGCGGGTAAACAAAAATTATCGCAGATTATAGACGATATTCTCGACGACGGTAAGGGTGGCAAACGTAATTGCGTTCTCGGTATACTCGGCGTAGACGAACCGTTTACCGAACAATTGCCAAACTTAGGCGTTCTGCACGACGCGTTTTATTCGCTTGAAAATACGCGAGGAATGGACGTTTACATCAATTCGATAGGTTACTGGGCAGGCGAAAACAACTTCTGGGGATATTCCGATCCGATAGGCTTCGACGAATATCTTCAAAAGTATTTCAAACTCGTTCAGCCGACGATGCTTTCGGTAACGCAATATCCGTATACTTCCGCTAAAACACCGGAAACGACCGTCGTGTCGCTTCTTAACGACATGCTTTCGGTTTACCGAAAATACGCTAATCAATACGGCGTTCCGTTCTGGCGTATGTTGCAGGCGGGCGGACAATGGAACGACACCGCGGAATGGATTCCGTCGGTAGACCCCTATCCGAGCGAAGGCGAACTTTTATACGACGTAAACTCGTCGCTTGCCTACGGCGCGAAAGCGATAGAGTATTTCCCGCTCGTTCAGCCTTATTATTTCGCTCAACAGGAAGGCGGTACTTACGATTTCAACCGTTGCGGACTTATCGGCGCGGACGGTAACTTAACTCAATGGTATTATTACGCCAAAAGAGCGAACGAACAAGTCGCCGCCGTGGACGAATATCTCATGAACGCGATGAACGAAGGCGTTATCGTACACGGTAAAACCGCGAACGACGCCATCGTAAAGAACGGCAAACCCGGCGAAGAGATAATTTCAAGCGGTAAATATTACGAACTTACGGGCGTTACGGGCGACGATTGCGTAGTTGGTTGTTTCAACTATAAGGGCAAAACCGCGCTTTACGTCGTAAACTATAACCGCAAAGAAAAAGCGAAAGTAACTCTTTCGTTCGATAAAAAGAATTACAGATATACCGTTATTCAAAGAGCCGTCGGAGCGGACGTGGTAGGCGGAAGCATTCCGCTCACACTCGACGCGGGCGAAGGCGCGCTCATAGTGCTTAACTGAACCAATTTAAGATGAATTTTAAGAACATAATCATTCCTTCGGCGGCGGACGACTGCGTCGTTTACGCCGCCGGAAAATTAAAAGAATACATTACGAAAGTTACGGGCGTTACGCTTGGTATTTCGACCGTAAAAGGCGACGGAAACTATTTTTCTATCGGTAAAGCGGCTGATATAAGCGATGCCGATTACGAAGCGTTTGCCGCGGATATAAAGGGCGACGGTTACGGAATTTTCGGTCGCAACGGTAATATATACCTCGTCGCGAAAACGAGCAGAGGACTTATGTATTCCGCGTACGGCTACGTTGAAAAATATCTCGGCGTAAGATTTCTGACCGCCGAAGCCGAATATATCCCGAGCGGCGATATCGTCGTTCCGGAAAAAGATTTCGTTACCAATCCGGACTTCGCTATGCGAACTTATCTCGTCGGCGACACGTTTCAGGAACACGCCGATTTCGACCATATCGCAAGAACGGGCGTGGTAGATTTGTTTACCGCCGTAGACGAACGGCACGGCGGACAGAAAAAGGTCTACGGCAGACACTGTAACCACAACTTTCACTTCTATTGTCCGTTTGAAGTTTACGGCAATAAGCACCCCGAATTGTACAGGTTTTTCTACGTAAACGGGCAGATAACGCCGACGATAGATTTAACGAGCGGTATTACCGACGACGGAAAGTTGGACGAAAGTATCGACGTAAGCGTTGCTAAAATCGTTATTTCGGAGATGAAAAAAGATCTCGAAAAATTCCCCGAAGCCGAAGTGTTTTGTTTTACGCAGGAAGACGGAGAATACTATTTCGACAGCGATAAAAACAGGGAACTCGAAAAGAAGTATAAACGCAGCGGCATACTCATTCGTTTTTGCAACGTCGTCGTAAGAGAACTGAATAAGTACCTTAAGGAAAGCGGTTCGAAGCGGAAAATCAAACTGATGACTTTTGCTTACGATTACGCAAAAGAAGCGCCCGTAAAGTGTGAAAACGGGAAATTCGTTCCGATAGACGACACGGTTAAAGCCGACGAAAATATCGTTATTCAACTTGCGCTTTTCAGAAACGGTTATTATAGTTATTTTTCGGATAAACAATACCGTCATATCGAAAAAGCGTTCGCCGAATGGCGTTGTATTGCCGACGAGTTCTGGTTCTGGGGTTACGACATCAACTTCCACCGCTATCTTGCGTATTACGATTCGATCGGAAATATTTCGGACAGCGTTCGCGGCTTTAAGGAAAGGGGGATAACGTATCTCTGCATAAACGGCAATTACGAAACCCGAAGAATATGGCATAGCAATATCCGCGCGTACGTTTATCGTAAGTGTATGTGGGATACGTCGCTCGATTGTAACGACTTGGCGGACGAATATATCGGTCTTTACTATAAAGAAGGCGCTGCCGCCGTCAGAGCCGTAATGGATTTGTTCCACGAAAACAATCTTAAAAGAGAAGCGGCGGGCGAATGGGTCAGGTGCGAAAACTTCGGCACTGACGAGCGTCCCGAGGGTAATCCCGTAAAATTACTCTATAAGGCGATTAACCTTATAGAAAACGGGGAAAACGCCGTTAAAAATTCGGATGAAAGCGCCGATGAAAAACGCGAACTTTTAAGAAGACTTACAGAAGTTAAGGCGACTCCGCTTATGCTTTTGTACGATAACTTTTATTTCTATTATCCCGACGCTTCGGACGAAGAATATCAAAAAGCAAAGAAGGGGTTTTTCGATGCGGCGGAAGAAGCGGGCATAGACTACGTAGCCGAAAAATGGACTTTGCGGCAGTATGCGAACGAAGCGGGAACTTCCGAAAAATTCGTTAAACTCGGCGAAAAAGACGAACGCTACGACAGACCCGCCGAATGTCTGTCAAAATAAGAAAAGAGGGAAGTATGAAAAAATCATAACGATTTTTATCTTATTTACAGCGTTTATCGCGTGTTGTTTCGCTGCGGTTTCGTGCAAGTCAAGCCGGGCGGTCGGCGGGCATAAACACGAACTCGTTACGGTCAAAGCGAAAGCGGTAACCTGTACGGAGTTCTCGATTATTTTGGCAAAAGGCAACGTTATTCGTAATTGAATAACGATAATCTCTACCACTTCAACTATATGCGGAAATCTATTTATAATCTCGATAACGAAAAAGTCGCCGACTACTTCGAAAATTACGCGCCGAATTACGGACTTAATTTTTTCGGGCAAGGCGAGCAATTGCCGATGAAAAGCGTAAAAATCGAATGGAAACCCGAAAACGCGGAATATTACGAGTTGTGGATTGCCGATAACGCGCTTTTCTCGAACGCCTCGAAGTATATTACGACCGATAATTTCGTTGAAGTCGACGGGCTTATTCCGAATACAGACTATTTTCGGAAAGTTAAAATCGTAGATAAAAACGGCAAAGAAAAATTTTCCGAAGCGTGTAGTTTCAGAACGGAAGGGCACGTCAGAAGCGTCGCTATCGACGGCGTTTCAAACGTAAGAGACCTCGGCGGCGCGGTTACGAAAGACGGAAAAACTATTAAATACGGCATACTTTACCGTTCTGCAAACGGCGATTTGATAACGGAACGAGGCAAAGAAACCGTTAAAAAACTCGGAATAAAAACCGATCTCGACCTTCGCGGCGAAGTTGTCGAAAAATCTCCGTTCGGCGACGGCGTTAATCTTATCAAAATAAACGGCGCGTATTATCACGGGGAAGAAACCGGCGTGGCGGGCAGCAAAGAATACCGTAACGCTTTCCGCGACGAACTAAAAATTTGCGCAAATCCCGATAATTATCCTATGATTTTCCACTGCGCGATAGGCAGAGATCGTACGGGTACTCTTTCACTCGTACTTCAATCCCTTTGCGGCGTGGAAAAGGATAATCTTATCAGAGAATACGGTCTTTCGTTCCTTTCCGCCGCCGGCTGCTTGGACGGAAACAAGCGGATGTTCGATATTCTTAACGACTTTTTCAATTTTATAGACGATAACTACGAAGGCGAATCGTTTACGGATAAGACGATAAGTCTTGTTAAATCGCTCGGCGTAACCGACGAAGAAATATCGTCTATAAGAAGAATTCTGATTAAATAACGTTATTTTCGCCCCTCCCCGCAGCGGAGGGGGGGGGCCGAAAAACAAAATGA
>FR898413.1:25172-38704 GCA_000437515.1 Acidiphilium sp. CAG:727
ACCACGAGTCGCTCTACTACGGGGCGATAGATTCGCTTATGCCCGACGTGTCGGGCGAAATGCCGTATTTGCGTAAACTTTTAGACGACGGCAAGTACCTCGAAGCCGAAAATTTTTATAAGCGTAAACTTCGAAAACTCGGATATAAAAGCAAAAACGGCGACTATCTGCCTGCTTTTGATATCCGCATGATTACGAACGTTACCGCCGCTTTCAAAGATTATTCGCGTGAATTAGATATGATGTCGGGTATAGCCACCGTCGGGTGGCGCGACGGCGACGTAGACTATAAACGCAAAATTTTCGTCGATTACGACAGCGGTAAAGTCGTTTTCTATATGACGGCGAGTAAGTCCGTCATCGATTTCCAAGTAAAAATCGAAAAGCACGATTTAAGCGACGCGGTGGATAGAAACGGCAAAAAACTTGCGGGCAATAAAATGCCGTCGTATGAGTTTTATTGCGACAAAAACTTGCTTATAGGGCGATTAACTAATGATAACGGTAAAATATTCGTCGCCGAAACCACGTTGAAAAGCGACGGTGAAGTAAAACTTATCCAAAGCGAAAATCGCGATAAACTATACGGAATGCAAGGAGCGGCGACTTTTAACGACAACTTCTTTTCGGTTAAAAACGCAAGTGAGATAACGCTCGTTTGCGACCTTTACGAAGAAAACGAAAATCACGGCGTATCCGATATCGATAACTTCGACTATGAAGCCGTAAAGAAAAATCACGCCGAAAAATTTTCCGCGGCTTTTTCGTCCTGCGAATTAAGTCTTACCGACGATACGGGCGACGAACCGACTGAAATGCAAAGAGTAAAATCGTATAACGGCGACGTAACCTTGTCGCAGATAGAAAAGCAGGCTTTGTTTGGCAGATATCTGCTTATTGCTTCTTCCGCAAATTGCCGTTATCCCGCTAATCTTCAAGGAATCTGGAACGGAGCCTATCGCCCCGCATGGAGTTCGACGTTTTTCAATAACGAAAATATTCAGATGTGCTATTGGCAAGCCCTTTCGGGTAATCTTGCCTTTACGATGAAGCCGTTTTTCGATTATTATCTGTCTTTTATGGACGATTTCAGAGAAAACGCGCAAAAATTATACGGTTGCCGTGGAATTTTGTTGCCACTCTTTTCGGATAACGCGAGCGGAAAAAAGAAAAATTTGCAACCGCACGTATTGTACTGGACGGCGGGTTCCGCATGGATAGCCGATATGTTTTTCGAATATTATCTCTGTACTCGGGATAAAGAGTTTTTAGCCGAAAAAGCCTATCCGTTTATGAAAGAAGCCGCGCTTTTTTTTGAGGACTTTATGCAAACCGACGAAAACGGCTATCTGAAAAGTTATCCGTCCGATTCGCCGGAAAACTGCGCCGACGGCGGTTTCAAGGGCGCGAAAGCAGTGAACGTATGTATAAACGCCACTATGGATTTTGCTACGCTCAAAGTCCTACTATCGGATCTTCTCGAGGTCGAAAAAGAACTCGGCGTAACGGATGAAAATGACGAAACGTGGCGGGATATGCTGAAAAGAATTCCGCCGTATAAGATAAACGAAGACGGAGCGATAGCCGAATGGATTCACGACGACTTCAAGGATAATTATGCGCACAGACACTTGTCGCATCTCTATCCGCTTTTCCCGGGCAGAGAGATAACCGAAAAAGACGAACGGTTGTTTACGGCGTGCAAAAAGGCAATAGATTTAAGGCAAAGTTTAGGGTTAAAAGAACAGACGGGTTGGAGTTTCGCTCACCTTGCCAATCTTTACGCAAGCGCGGGTGAGAGCGAAAAAGCCGAAGAATGTCTTAAACTGCTGATAAGGTTTTGCGTGGGTGAAAACCTGTTTACTTACCATAACGATTATCTGAATCAGGGCGTAACGCTGAAATTTCTGTGGGCGAAAAACGCGCCGTTTCAGGTCGACGCGAATATGGGGTTTACGGCTGCCGTGCAGAATATGCTCGTCAAGTCTACCGAAACAGAACTTAAAATCTTTGCCGCGACGCCCCGCGGGTGGGGAAATATAAGGGTAGGTTATTGCCTTACGCGTTGCGGAGTAAAAGTCCGGCTTACCCGATTAAACGGCGACGTTAAAGTCTTGATAACCGCGCTTTGCGATACCGAATTTACGCTTTCGAGCGGTTTGCCGCTCAAAGATTTTTCACCGCTTAAAATTTCGCTTAAAGCAGGCGAAACATACGAAAAAGATTTTTTAATCGAATAGTAAAAACATTTTTTGGCACCGGTGCGTGTGCTTGTCTTTGATACGAGAGCGCCGCTTTGCGGCGCAGACAAGCACACGCACCGATTCAATTGACCGACTAAACCGAGTTTCGATTTGCCGATCGACCGCCGCAAAAACTGCCGTCAAATCAATGTAAAATTATTCTCGCAAAAAAAGAAGTAGCGACCGGCGTTACAAGTCGGTCAACGTAATGTAGTAATAGTTCAACCACGTATATGGTTAAACATCCATATTTGTGGTATAATTTATGGGAAGTATTATACGGAATTCGGCATTAAATCGATGAAAATAACAAATTTACAGGTAAACAGACTTTTCGAACCGCTCGGGATAAGTACACTTAATCCCGTTTTTTCTTTTAAGATCGAAGGCAAAGGCTACGGAGAAATAAAAAGCGCAAGAATCGACGTCGCTACGGACGAAACGTTTAAAAATATCTTTTTTTCCGAAACTTGGAGCGATATAAGCCCGAACGCGTTTCGTTTGCCATATGATTTTTCGGGCGGAATTAAGTATTTCTGGCGAGTTACGGTTGTAAACGACAAAGACGAAAACGCAAGCGGACAATCGTTTTTCGAATGCGGAAGAAAAAACTCCGAATGGGATATTCCGTTTATAACCACGGCGACCGAGAATACAGAATCGACGGCTTTCTATTGTAAATTTACCGCAAAGTCCGCCGTGAACGCCCGTCTTTACATAACCGCGCTCGGGCTTTACGAAGCGTATATAAACGGCAAAAAAGTCGGCGACGAATATTTTACTCCTTATTGCGACGATTATCGTTATATTCTGCAATATCAAACTTACGATATTTCAAAGTACCTTCGCGACGGAGAGAACGAAATCGCCGTTTTATGCGGTAACGGCTGGCACGGCGGCAGGTATCCGACGAACGGCGTAAATGGCATAGGCGCGTTCGGTAAAGGTTTTATACTTTCGGCGGAGATTGTTTCGGACGGGAATACAGTTCTTACGACCGACGAAAAATGGAAAGAAATTCAATCCCCCGTTATTTTTTCCGAAATTTACGACGGAGAGATTTACGACGCGCGCAAAGAAATTTTTAACGAAAACGGCAAAGTATATGCCGAAATTATTTTAAAAGCAAACAAGACAAAATTTACCGAAAAGCCGAAAGCGAAAATAATATCGAGAATAAGTCCGCGCGTAACCGCAAAGGAAAGATATAAAGCAACGCTTATAAAAACGCCGAACGGCGAAACCGTACTTGACTTCGGCAAGGAAATAACGGGTTGGGTTGAAATTTCCGATTTTTTAACGCGCGGGGAAAAACTCACCTTGACTTACGGCGAAATTTTGCAAAACGGAAATTTTTATCGCGATAATTTACGCACCGCCAAATCAACCTATTGTTACACTTCCGACGGCGATAATCGACTTATACGCCCGCATTTTACATTTTTCGGGTTCAGATACGTAAAAGTCGAAGGGGCAAAGATCGATAAAAAAACGCTCGATAATTTCGTCGGCGTTTCCGTTCGATCGGATATGGCTCAAACGGGGAGAATCGAAACTTCGAACGAAAAGTTAAACAAATTTATCGAGAACGTATTCAACAGCCAAAAAGACAATTTCCTCGATATACCTATGGATTGTCCGCAACGCGACGAGCGTTTCGGCTGGACGGGCGACGCGCAGGTCTTTTCGGAAACGGCTTTGTTTAACGCCGATTGCGCGGCTTTTTATTCGAAGTATCTCGAAAATATGCGGCAAGAACAACTCCGCTACGGCGGATCTTGTCCGTTTGTCGTTCCCGATTGTTTTTATGCCCGCGAAGAACTCTACGATGGGGCAAAGCCCGTGGAAAACAACGATTTTATGCTCGGAAGAACGTCCGCGGGCTGGGGCGACGCCTCCGTTATAATCCCTCGGAATCTTTACAAATTCACGGGAGATAAGGAAGAATTGAAGAAAAACTACCCGAATATGAAATTATGGACGGAATTTCTGCTTCTTTCGGACGAAAACCGCGGCGGAAAACGCATCCGCGACTACGGGTTTCAATTCGGCGACTGGCTCGCGCTCGACAATCCCGACCCGAGCGACAAACACGGACTTACCGATACGGGATTTATAGCGACCGCATATTATTACAATGCGGCTGCTTTAACGGCAAAAGCCGCAAAAATCTTCGGCGAGGAGCAGGAAAGCGAGAAATATGAAAGATTGGCGGCGGAAATTCTCGCCGCGATTAACAAAAAATACATTTCGAGAAACGGTATAATCGCTAACGATACGCAAACGGCTTACGCCTTGGCTATCGAATTCGGGCTTGCGGATATAAAATCCGCCGGCAAAAGACTTAACGAAAAAATTGCCGAAAACGGATATAAACTTTCCACGGGATTTATCGGCACGGCGTTTCTGCTCGGCGCGCTTACGAAAGCGGGTTACGCAAAAACGGCTTACACCCTTTTGCTTCGCGAAGAATTGCCGAGTTGGCTGTACGCGGTAAATATGGGTGCAACAACCGTCTGGGAACGTTGGGATTCGATTTTACCGAACGGCTCTATACGGGCGGGAGAGATGAACAGCCTGAACCACTATGCGTACGGCGCGGTGGTTTCGTGGGTGTATAAGTCGATTATCGGCATAAATCAAGAAGAAACTGCGAGCGGATTCAAGCGCGCGGTTTTATCTCCCGTATTTGATGAAAGATTGAAAAAAGTATACGGCGAATACGATTCCGTTTACGGTAAATATGCCGTCGGATACGAAATCGGCGAGTCGGAAGCATCCGTTAAAATCACCGTGCCGTATCTTTGCGAGGCAAAATTTTACGCGCCGAAAGGATACAAAATAAAATCCGCGGACGACGCGCCCGCGGAACAGAATATAAAATCGATGATTTTCAAAGGCGGAGAACATCATATAATTCTCGCGCGCGAAGAACGATAAATTTACTTATGTAAAAATCATTTGGAAGTGATTTTTCTTAGTTCGTGCGGAGTTTTTCCGAAGGTTTGTTTGAACGTTCTGTAAAAATAAGAAACGTTGTTATACCCGCATTCGAAGCATATTCTTTCAATGGATTTATCGGTATTCTGAATAAGCACCGAGGCGAGGGAAAGTTTTCTTTGATTCATATAATCGGTAAGCGTTTTCCCCGTAACTTTTCGAAAAATCCTCGAAACGTATTCTTTTGAATAGTTGAGTTCGGCGAAAATCTCCGACGGGGCGAGACAGAAGAACTCGGGCATTTCGAGTTTTGCGATAAGCCCTAAAATCCACTCGGGCGCGCTGTTTCTCTGTTTACCTTGCAAATCGGCGTTGCGCTTCGCTTTGAAAAGTTCTGCCAAGGCGAAATAAAAGGACGGATTTTTTTCGGCGTCGGCGTTTCCTATCGTCTGCAATTCCGTTTCGAGTTTGTTCAGCGTTTCTATATCTATTTTAACTTTTGCATAAGCCGTATGGTCGGACAAGGGGTTGTATTTAAAAAATGCAACCGCTTTTTCGTATAACGGAACGGTTAGTGCCAAGTCTCTGTGTGCGCAGGCGTTATCGGATTCGCGCAAAAAGCAATGAATATCGCCGGGACGCAAGAAAACCACGTCGCCCATGGAAAGTTCGTCCGTTTCGCTGTTAAGGCTGTGTTTTATCGTGCCGTTCGTTATGTAAAACAACTCGTAAAAATTATGAGAATGATAATATCTGTCGCCTTTGTTCGTAATTTGAACGAGGGCGCTTTCTTTGTTTATATTCGAAAATATCTCGGTACTTAAATTATACATATCGTGTACATTATAACTTGTAAAAACGTTTTTGTCAAGAAAATCATGTCAACGTAGTGTATAAAACAATTGCTGCAGTATATTGAATTCGTAAAGTTTGGCTGGTATAATTGAAACGTAAAGAACAGGTTGGTCGATACGATGCGATAAATCTTTTCGGACGGGATATATCCCGTTTCTCTTGCTTCGCAAGAGAAAAACTCTTAAAGGTAGAAACGTTCCGACAACTAAGATATGGAACGCAGGAGGAAACATGATAAAAGGCAAACTTTTGAACAAGAAAAGCGCAGTTATCGCTTTTCTGCTTGCTCTGTGCATGAGCCTTACGGCATTTGCATTCGGCAGAACGACCGCTTTTGCGGACGATCTCGAAAAGGTAGACGACAAACCTACCGAAAACGTCATGCTCGATATGGACGGAACTCAGTCCTGGCTCGAAGTAGGCGGCACGAAAGTCGGCTCGTGGACGGATACTTCCGATACGGCAACGAGAACCGGCAATATCCACAAGGACAATGCTCTTGCTCCCGGCGTATTCGGAGACGCAAAGGGTGAAACTCTGATGATGTGGACGGGCAGTGGAACTACCGCAAACGTCAGACTGAATAAAGCGTATAAGGCAGAGAACTTCTCCGAAGTTAAGATAAAACTTGCGGTTTGTGTTGCCGGCACCGCTACCGGATATGCTCTTACCGATACCGAAAAAGCAAATGCGGCGGGCGTCGTTACTACGACGAGCGGAAATGAAACAGCCATACTTACTCTCGACGCGTCTAAACTCGCCAACTCCGACGGTTATATCGAAGGTTTTACGTTCGTAACGTCCGAAGCGGGAAACAACTTCGCCGATTACGTAGAACTCGTTCTTGCGAAAGAAAAGCCTACGAACATTCTTTTGGATATGGACGGCAATCAGGCGTGGCTCGAAGCGAATAACGACAAAGGCGAGTGGAGTAAAGCGACCAACGTCAACAAAGATAATGTTATACACGAAGCATTCGGCGATTACAGAGTATTCCCGAGCGCAGACGGAACGACCAAAATTACGTGGGTTGACAATATAGGTAACGGAGATCTCGTTCACGTCAGACTTGCGCAAAAAGTAAAAGCAGAATATTATGAAAAAGTAAAAATAAATCTTTGCATAGGAAGTGCGGCAAACGGTAATGAATTGCACGGCGGTATGTCGACTATAACGGGCTACGCTGTAAGCGATACCACGTTTACTACTCCCGCAGGCAAGATGAAAACGGGCGGCGGCAACGTAACGAAAGTTCTTTCTCTCGATCCTTCGGTACTCGCCGGTTCCGATGGATATATCGACACGATAGTTCTTCGCAGAACCGAGACCAATGAAGCGGTAAAAGGCTCAATATTTGCAGATTACGTACAATTCTGCCTTGTAGGCAGCGAACCGAAGCCCGTTATTTCCGAAGAATTTACTACTAAAGACATAGCGGACGTTATGCCCGTAGGCGCAGGCGTTACCTTTAACGTTACTGCTTCGACCGAAACTTTGAATAAGTCGATTATCAACGCTGCGGTAAAAGCAGCCGCGTTCGACAAACTCAACCTTAAAATTACTCCGAATTCGGAAGGCAAATTCTCTACTTACGTATTGATGAAAGCCCCGACGGCTGCCGCAAATTACGAAAACGGCGGAATATTTTTCTCAACTTACGAAGACGGCGGAATATTCTTCTGGATTTCCGACGATAACGTAGTAATCGGTAATAAAGATAACTCCGAATCTGTCGTTAAAGCCGAATTCCCCGCAAACGCTTTCGTAAGCGGCAGAGCGACGAAGATTTCTATAGCGGCTATTCCGTATTATATCGAAGGAACGCAAGCGGGTTATTACTGCGCGCTTTACGTAGAAGACGCAACCGATCCGTTGGTTGAAATCTACCTCGGTATAGAAGACGTAACTACGGGCGTATACACCAATATCTGCACGCAGGATCTCGGCGGCAACTATTCCGTAACTTACGGTTCTGCAAGCGATACCCCCAAGTCCGCAAGCGAAGTAATGAACGTAAAAGTTGCTACGAAAAGCGGCAGTACGACTTTCAAAAATCCGAGAGCGGCTCTCGACCTTACTTACTTCGAAGTAGAAGGCGCGACGGTAAGCGACCTCGTTATCAGCGGTAACGCTACTTTCGATAAAGAAACGGGCTTCCTTACTTTCGGCAAGAAAGGCACGGTTAAAGTTAAATACACCGTTACCAACGCTTTCGGAACGTTCGAATCCAACGAACTTACCCTTACTTACGACGACGGCAAGACCGAAACCAAGAAGAGCGGTTGCGGAAGCAGCGTTGCGGGCGCGGGCATGATCGGCTTTGCCGCTTTGGGTATGGCTGCAATCGCGATTAAAAAACGCAGAAAATAAGACTTGATTAGTTAAAAGAAACTAATTACCGAACCAATCGCAGGACCGCAGACGAATAATCTGCGGTCTTACGAAATAAACGTGAGGAGCGTTATTATATGAAAAAATTTCTTTGCGCCGCCTTATGCGCGGTAACGGCTTTGTCGGCGATAGGTTGTTCGGGTAAAAAACCGAGCAATTCGGGTAGCGTCGGCGACGACGTATACGTCAAGATAATCGACGCAGGACTCGGCAGCGACTGGCTCAACGACGTCGCTTCCGCTTATTACGAAGAAACGGGTATACGCGTACACGTTACCGCAGATACCGATCTTACGGCCTCGCTTTTGCAGGATATGAATACTCCCGGCAGCGAAAAAGACGATATGTACTTCGTCGGTCAGCAGATGAACAACTGGATAAAATGGACTCGTAACGGACTTATCGCTTCGATAGACGACGTTTTGTCTTCCGATAAGTACGGCACGCCCGCAAACGAAAGAATCGCTGATTCCGCTATTCTCGATATGGGCAAAATAGGCGATTCGCACTATCTTACGAGTTACGTTTATTCGAGTTGGGGTTTCGTCTACAATCAGAATTATCTCAATCGTATAGAATCTTACGGCGAATACGTCAAGGGCGAATGGCCTGAAACCGTTCAGGGGCTTTTAGACCTTTGCACGGCTACGAATAACGCGAAGATCGTAAACAACAGGACGAAACAGACCGTTAAACCTTTCGGTTGCGGCTTTACCGTCAACTATATGAACTGGCTCTTCCACGGTTTGTGGAAAGAGATAGATCCCCAAGGCTATAACGATTACTATAACTATAACGACAAAAACGGCGGTTTCCCGACGGATAAACTTGTAACGACGGCGACTGTCAAGGCAATGGAAACGATTTACGACCTTATCGATCCGAAATCGTCTTCCGACAGTAACGCCGTATCCTGGTCGCAGAATCACACAGAATCTCAACAATCGTTCGTAAACGGCGACTGCGTATTCGCTTTTACGGGCAGTTGGTTTGCGACCGAAATGAGAGCAATACTTTCCGAAGTCGGACTTACCGATTACCATTTCGGCGCGTACCCCGTCTATAATAAGGGCGACAAACCTACGCTTATGATGAATCTTCCGGGCGAAACTTTCGTTATCCCGTCCGAGGCGGTCAACGTAAGCGGAGCGAAAGACTTCCTTACTTTCGTACTTTCCGAAAAAGGCGTTGCGGCGGCTTCTAAAAGACTCGGCTTCCCGATGATTTACTCCACCGATCAACAAGTTACGTTGAGTTCTTTCGGGCAGGAAATAGTAGCCGTATCTCAAAAGGCAAATCTCGCCTACGTTTATTCGCAGAACGACGTATACAGAACGGGTGCGCTCGAACTTTTCCTTTCCGAGCCCAAGCCGATTTTACAGATAGCAAAAGGCGCGTCTTCAAAGGCAGCCGTCGAATCGCTTTTAAGACAGGAAGCCGTTCACCATTCGGGGCTTTGGTCTGAATACATGAAGAGGATTTAATGAATAAAGTCGCATATAAAAAACGCGGAAAACGAAGCGTAGGCAAAACGCTGTTTATATACCTCGGGCTTGCCTGGCCGATATTGCACTTTACCGTCTTCTGGTTCTGTATGAATATCGGCATGGTATATAATTCGTTTTTCAGCGAAAATATCAACGGTAAACTCATTTTCGACGGGTTGGAGCATTATAAAGACGTATTCCGTTATATGTTCGGCATAAAAAAGTACGGGATGATGTCTTCAAAATCGTGGCTTAATACTTTGACGATCATGGGGTTAGCGTTGTTTATAAACCTGCCGCTTACGCTTGTCTTTTCGTATATGATTTACAAAAAGATATTCCTTCATCAGGCGTTAAGGGTAGGTATGTACGTTCCGTGCGTATTGTCGGTCGTAATACTCTGCCTGTTTTATAAAATATCCGTTTCGGGTACGCAGACGTATAAGAGTTTGCTTACCGTACTCGAAAAACTCGGCTATAAAAATCAGTCGGTCATAAAGAACGGCGCGCTTGCCGATTCGAGTACGGCTTGGAACACCATACTTATATTCAGCGTGTGGACGGGCGTAAACGGTAATATCATTTACTTCAACTCGGCTATGGCGAGGCTCCCCGACAGCGTACTCGAAAGCGCGGAACTCGACGGCGCGAGCGAAACGAGACAATTTTTCTCGATAGTCATACCTATGATATGGCCGACGATTACCACGATGAGCATTACGCTTATAAGCGGCGCGCTCGGCTGGTATATTCCGTCGCTTCTGCTCGTGGGCGAATCCATGGCTGGCGCAACGGGAACGGGTACGGTTGCCTGGATGATTATAAGCAACGTAAACGCGGGTAACGCAACGGGTTATCCCGCCGCGCTCGGCGTAGTAATAGCCGTTTTAGGCGGAACGTTCGTTCTTTTATTCAAAAAGGTAATGGAAAAAATCTATCCGGAGGTTGAGTATTGATATGGAAAAACATATGCGCATCAACCTTCGCCGAAAAAAGATAACGGGGCTCGATCTCGCTTTCCGTATTATCTGGTTTATCGTTATGACGTTTTTGTCGCTGTCGTACGTTTATATGTACGTATGGCTGCTTATGAACTCGTTCAGAAAATCGAGCGATTTCATAATAGATACGTTCAAGTTGTTCGACTTCAAGAACTTCACGACCAAAAACTACGAAACGCTTTTCAAAACGCAGATTGCGGGTACGGCGAGAAACCCGATCTACCTTAAAGACACCATACTTACGACCTGTATTCTCGTCGTAGGGCAGGTTGCGCTTGCGGTAACGATACCTTCGCTCACCGCGTATATTATCGCGAAGTACGAGTTCAAACTTAAAAAAATCATATACAACGTATCTATCGTTTCGTTCATAATTCCGTCGGTAGGCAGCATCGCAACGACGTATAAGTTGATGACTAAACTCAATCTTCTCAACACCTATCTCGGAATGTTCATCATGGCGGCAGGCGGTTTCGGACTGGGCTTCTTGCTCTTCAAAAACTTCTTCGCGGCTATCCCGTGGGACTACGCCGAAAGCGCGTTTTTAGACGGCGCGACAGACCTCGGCGTGTTCGTCAGGATAATGTACCCGCAGGCTCTGCCTATTTTAACGGCGATAGCGATAACCGCGTTTATAGGTTGCTGGAACGATTACAGTACGGCGTATATATTCATGAACAATCGTCCGACCATTTCGCTCGGCGTAAGTCAGTTGTACACGAAAATGGAAAGGTCGCTTCAACTCCCGATAGCCTTCGCCGGTATGACCGTACTCGCAACCGTGTCTTTGCTTATCTTCACCGTTTTCAATAAGATGATTATGAGCAACTTCTCGGCGGGCGGACTTAAAGGATAAGGTGAAAAATGAAATCTAAAAAAATAATTTCCGCAGTCGCGGCTTTGGCGATTGTCTTTGCGGCAACGTCGTGCGGAAGACAAGGGAACGACACGAAGGCGGATAATTATTTGAAAACGACGACTGTTTATAACGGCGCTGAAATCGATATAGCAAACGAAAAATTAAGGCAATATCTCGATGCGGATACCGAAAGCGAGCAGGCGACTGCTCTCGAATCGGGCAGAGGTTTATTGTTAGATACTCAGATTTTTACAATCGAATGGGAAAGCGACGGCGGCTCGTATTACGTCGTCCGCGTTGCCGATAATCCCGGTTTTGAAAATGCAACCGTTATGCAATTGATAAGACCGAGAATGAATATCGGCGGTACTCTTACGCCCGGCAAAACTTACTATTATAAAATCGACGGCGAGAATAAATCGAGCAAAATCGATAAATTCAAAGTAAAAGACGCTCCCGTAAGACCGATAACCGTCGGCGGCGCGTCAAACGTCAGAGATTTAGGCGGTTGGAGCGCCGAAAACGGCAAAACGATCGCTTACGGAAAACTTTATCGCGGCGGAAAAATCAACGCGGGTAACGAAAGTTCGCTTACCGACGACGGACTTAAAACGATGAGTAAAACTCTCGGTATAAAAACCGAAATAGACCTGCGTTTTTCGGGAGTTGACGACGGCGGGCAGAATAAAAGCGTTATCGGCGATAACGTAAAATACGTAAAAGCGGGTTTCCACGGTTATAACTACGTATTGCCTGAATTCAAAAATTACGGGGCAAATAACAGAAATTATTATTCGCCGTCCGCTCAGTCGATAAAAACGATATTTTCGACTTTGGCTGACGAAAGTAATTATCCCGTATATTTTCATTGTAACGCGGGCGCAGACAGAACGGGAACTCTTGCGTTTTTAATCGAAGCGGTGCTCGGCGTAAGCGAAGAAGATGTTGTTAAAGATTACGAGATAACGAGTTTTTCGTCCTATGGCGCGAGATATCGTGGCAAAATAGTCAACGGCGAATTCGTAAACGGCGTTATGCAGGACGATAGTGATAATTTCGTTGCGATGGGGTATTTTATCGAAAGACTTAAAGCGGTTTACGCTCCCGAAAGCGGCAACGTAAACGAGGCGGCTGTCAATTATCTTAAAACCGTATGCGGCGTTACCGAATCTCAGATTAACACTATAAAATCTATAATGTTGACAAAATAAGGTGAAAAATGAAATCTAAAAAAATAATTTCCGCAGTGGCGGCTTTGGCGATAGTCTTTGCAGCAACGTCGTGCGGAGGAAGGGGAAACGATAGCAATATGAATAAAATCACTCTTCCGAATTACGACGAATATGAAACCGAATACGAAACGGTTATTTCGGGTTGGCTTATTCCTTCGTCGCTTAACGAAACCAACGTAAAATGGATTAAAGAAGCGGGTGTAAGCGCGTTGTTCGCGTGTGGCGCGGGCGACGTCGTGTTAAGTTTTCCGACTTACGATCAAAAGGCGAAAGCCGCGCTCGATTTGCTCGGAAGCAAAGAAGCAACGGCGTGAAAGTTTACGTAAACACGAGTTCGCGCGACGGAGCGTCTTACCGGAAGATATCTTCGTTCAAGCAAAATTCCGCAGTGCTCGCAACGTAAAATGGATAAACGAAGCGGGAGTAAGCGTTCTTCACGCGTTAAGTTTTCCGACTTACGATCAAAAGGCGAAAGCCGCTCTCGATTTGCTCGGAAGCAACGGCGTGAAAGTTTACGTAAACAC
>FR898414.1:0-12487 GCA_000437515.1 Acidiphilium sp. CAG:727
TCATTGTCAGAGTTTTCCGACGAGTAATCATTACGGGGCGACTGCCGACGGTCTGGTGATAGCGTACAGATCGGGCGCGAAACTTATCTGCGCCGACACGCTTCAATATCACCCCACGGGCGCGGCGGAACCGTCTGCGCTTTACGGCAAACTCGTTACCGAAAAAGCCCGTTCGTTAAGCGCAGCCCGTTCGTTAGGCGCGCAACTCGTAAATAAAGACGGCGCGGCGTTCGTCAACCCGCTTGAAACCCGCGACGTAATTGCGGCGGCTATCATCCGCGAATGTAAAATCGGAAACGGAATAAAGACCGCAAACGGTTTCGGAGTGTGGCTCGATACGCCTATGATAGAAAAGATAAACGGCGACGGAACGATCGAAAAAAGACTTCCGTCTACGTTCAGAACGTTTGAAAGAGCGGGTATAGACGTAAGAAAAGAGCCGATTGCGGTTTACCCAACGCTGCATTATCAGAACGGCGGAATAGAAATAGACGAAAATTGCGAAGCGGTCGGCGTTAAAAATCTTTTCGCGTGCGGCGAGGCGGCGGGCGGTATTCACGGCAGAAACAGACTTATGGGTAACTCGCTTGCCGATATAATCGTATTCGGCAGAACCGCCGGAAGAGTTGCCGCCGACAGAGCGAAAAATATTCGCGTCGGCAAACTTACGCTCGGGCACGCAGAGAATTTCACGAAAGAACTCGAAAAGGCGGGGGTGAAACCGGTCTGCCTTTCGCCCGAAATCCTCGGCAAAGCGACTCTGAATAAAAGTTTTGATTAAAAACGCTTATATTTATTGACAATCGAGTCGATATATATTAAAATATGTAAGGAAATTAAAAAAACCGAAAGGAGTTTTACTGTTATGAACAAAATGTCCGTAAAAGACGTAGACGTCAAAGGTAAAAGATGTTTAGTCAGATGCGATTTTAACGTACCCATGAAAGACGGCGTTATAACCGACGAAAACAGAATCAACGGAGCGCTTCCCACCATAAAATACCTTATGGAACACGGCGCAAAGGTTATTCTTTGTTCGCACATGGGTAAACCCCACAATATATTCACCGAAGGCTTCGGTCTTAACAAGAAAGAGAAGAAAGCGGTAGAGGCTCTTCCCGAAGAAGAGAGAGCGGCCGCCAAAGCGGCTTATCTCGAAAAGGCGAAAAAGGGCGATTTGAAAAAATTCACGCTTGCTCCCGTCGCCGCAAGACTCAACGAACTTTTAGGCGGCAAAGTTGCGTTCGCAACCGATATAGTAGGCGCCGACGCGCAGGCTAAAGTCGCCGCTTTGAAGGAAGGAGAGTGCGTACTCCTCGAAAACCTTCGTTTCGACGCGGGCGAAGAGGGCAGAGATGAAGAATTCTGCCGTAAACTCGCATCGTTCTGCGATATATACGTCAACGACGCGTTCGGAACGGCTCATCGTTCGCACGCTTCCACCGCGGCTATCGTCGAATACGGTTTCGTAAAGACCGCGGTATGCGGCTTCCTTATCGAAAAGGAACTTTCCGTCATGGCGGAAGCGCTCGAACACCCCGTAAGACCGTTCGTCGCAATCCTGGGCGGAGCGAAAGTCGCCGATAAACTTAACGTTATTTCCAACCTCCTCGAAAAATGCGATACGCTTATCATAGGCGGCGGAATGGCGTACACGTTCCTTAAAGCGCAGGGATACGAAGTAGGTAAGTCGTTGGTCGACGATACTAAAATCGATTACTGTAAAGAAATGATGGCTAAAGCCGAAAAAGAAGGTAAGAAACTTCTTCTTCCCGTAGACGGAGTAGAAATCAAAGATTTCCCCGACCCGATCGACGCGCCGATCGAAACCGTCGTGAGAAAAGTCGGCGAATTCGATGCGGATATGGAGTCTGCCGATATAGGACCAGAAACCCGTAAACTTTACGCCGACGCTCTCGTAGGGGCGAAGACGATTATCTGGAACGGACCTATGGGCGTTTTCGAAAATCCGACCTTGGCAGCGGGCACTATAGCGATAGCGAAGGCTATGGCCGACTGCAAAGACGCTACGACAATCATCGGCGGCGGGGATTCTGCGGCGGGGGGGGGCCCAGGAGATTCTGCGGCGGCGGTTGCCCAACTCGGTTTTGCCGATAAAATGACTCACATTTCGACCGGAGGCGGCGCTTCGCTCGAACTTTTCGAAGGGAAGAAACTTCCCGGCATCGAATGTCTTAACGATAAAAAGTAATTCAGGAGTTTTTACTATGAGAAAAGCGATTATTGCAGGCAACTGGAAAATGAATAAAACCATGGCTGAAACCAAAGCCATGATAACCGAACTCGCTCCGCTCGTAAAAGACGCGACTTGCGACGTCGTACTTTGCGTTCCTTTCACCGATATTCAGACGGCGAAAAGAGCGGCGAGAGGAACTAACATCAAGATCGGCGCGGAAAACGTTCATTGGGCGGAAAAAGGAGCGTTCACGGGCGAAATTTCCGCCGAGATGCTCAAAGAATTAAAAGTAGATTACGTTATCATCGGACACAGCGAAAGAAGACAATATTTCGGCGAAACCGACGAAACCGTAAACAAGAGGGTTCAGGCTGCGCTTAACGCAAAGTTAAGACCTATCGTATGCGTCGGCGAAACCGAAGCGGAAAGAGTTTGCAGATTGACCGAAAAAGTTCTCGAAAGACAAATCGTCGAAGGGCTTAAAGGTTTCAAAAGCAAAGATTTCGATAAGATCGTCATTGCCTACGAACCCGTTTGGGCTATCGGTACGGGTAAGACCGCTACCGCGGAAGACGCTAACGAAACCATCGGCTTTATCCGTAAAGTTCTCGCTAAAAAATTCCATAGATCCATTGCCGAAAAGACGAGAATCCAATACGGCGGTTCTATGAACGTAAAGAATTGCAAAGAACTTATGGCTAAAGAGGAAATCGACGGCGGACTTATCGGCGGCGCGTCCTTAAAGGCTCAAGACTTCTCCTGCATCGTAAACTACGACAAATAATAAATAAATCGGGGGCGGCGTTTATACGCCGCCTTTATAAAAGGAACTATTATGGTAAAAATGAAAACCAGACCCGTATGTCTGTTCATTATGGACGGATACGGACTTAACAAGGATAAATACGGAAACGCAATAGAGATCGCTCACGAGGGCGTTATAGAAAATCTTATGAAGAAATATCCGTCGACCAATCTCGGCGCGAGCGGACTTTCGGTAGGTCTTCCCGACGGACAAATGGGCAACAGCGAAGTCGGACACCTCAATATGGGCGCGGGCAGAATCGTATATCAGGATTTAACCCGTATCACCAAGGCTATTCAGGACGGCGACTTCTTTGAAAACGAAGAACTCATTTCCGCTATGGACGGCGCGAAGAATTCGGGCAAAAAACTTCATCTGTACGGATTGTTGTCGTCCGGCGGCGTGCACAGTCATATAACGCATCTGTTCGCGCTGCTCGAAATGGCAAAAAAACGCGGAGTAAAAGACGTTTTCGTTCATTGCTTTATGGACGGCAGAGACGTTTCTCCTACGAGCGGCGCGGAATTTATCGCCGAACTCGAAAACGAAATGAAAAAAATCGGCGTAGGCAAAATAGCAACGATAAGCGGCAGATACTACGCTATGGACAGAGATAACCGTTGGGAAAGGGTAGTCAAAGCGTACGAAGCGATGACTGTCGGCAACGGCGTAAAGGCAACCGATGCGAAGACCGCGGTTGAAGAAAGTTATAGAGCGGGCGTCACCGACGAATTTATCGTTCCGACTAATATTTTCGAAAACGGTAAACCCGTAGGTCTGATCGAAAAGGGCGACAGCGTTATATTCTTCAACTTCCGCCCCGACAGAGCGAGAGAACTTTCGAGAGCGTTTACCGAAGAAGAATTCAACGGTTTTGAAAGAAAAACGGGACTGTTAGGACTTAACTATGTCGGTTTTACGAAGTACGACGAAACGTTCAGACACGTAAAAATCGCGTTCAGAAAACAGGAACTTCATAACACGCTCGGCAAATATCTCGCCGATAACGGTTATACGCAACTTCGTATTGCCGAAACCGAAAAATACGCGCACGTAACGTTTTTCTTCAACGGCGGCGTAGAAGAACCCGAAAAGAACGAATACAGAGATTTAATTCCTTCGCCGAAGGTTGCAACCTACGATTTGCAGCCCGAAATGAGCGCGTATCTCGTAACCGATAAAGTGCTTGAAGAAATCGACTCCGATAAGTTTGACGTAATTATACTCAACTACGCCAACTGCGATATGGTCGGGCATACGGGAGTTCTGGAAGCGGCGGTCAAGGCCGTCAAGACGGTTGAAGATTGCGTAGGCAAAATAACCGAAGCCGTGCTTAAAAAGGGCGGAAGTTGTCTTATAACCGCAGACCACGGTAACGCGGATAAGATGATCGCCGAAGACGGTTCGCCGTTTACCGCTCACACCACCAACAGAGTTCCGTTTATTCTCGTAAGCGAAGACCTGAAAAACGTGACGCTTCGCGACGGAGGTATTCTGGCGGACATCGCTCCTACGCTTTTGGAGGTTATGGGCGAAACCGCGCCGGCAGAAATGACGGGAAAATCGTTAATCGTTAAATAATTTCGCATTTTCGGGGTGCAAACGCTTGCTTTTGCATAAAGAGTATGCTAAAATAGTAACGCTTTGATTAAATCCTGTTATGGGAGAGAATAAAAATGTTAGAAAATTTACTTATAAAATTCGAAACTGCGTCCGCGATATGTATTCCGCTTCTAATCGTTGCGATTATCTGCGCGATTTTCGTTATAGTCGTCGTAATGATGCAGTCGAGTAATTCAAACGGTATCAGCGCGCTCGGCGGTCAGCAAGAAACTTTTTACGGTAAAAATAAAGGCAAAACAATGGAACATAAGTTGAGAAGACTTACGGTAATCGCGGTGACCGTTCTGGCTGCCGTTATGATTGCGTTTTGCGTTATCGTTTTCCGTATTACGGACTGATAATCATCGTTTCTTTGCGGGCGCCGTTGAGGCGTCCGCTTATTTTTTTATGAACGTATATGGTTTTATAGCCGATAAATTCGCTTCCGGCGAATGGATAGGCTACGGTAAAAAGAGAATATTCGCCGAGTTCGGCACGAAATCGACCTTTGAAAGGCGAGCGATAGAAGACGTGTTGCGCCGTATGGAAAAAGACGGCGTGATCGTTTACGAGAACGGAAAATTTTTACGTCCCGAAGACTGCGGTTTTATAAAGGGAGTAATTCGCGGAAACGAGCGCGGCTTCGCATTCGTTACGGGTGAAGACGGTAACGATTATTTCATTCCGCATAAACGGCTTAACGGCGCGTGCCATAAAGACGAAGTTTTTATACGTAAAGTTGAAAGCGATCGCGGTTCGACGGACGAAGCGGAAGTCGTTAAAATCGTTTCGAGGGGTATTTTATCTACGGGCGGAACGTATTATAAAGAGAAGACTTTCGGTTTCGTTCGACCGGATGACAAAAATTACTACAACGATATACGCGTTCCGTTTTCGCTTGCAGGTAAAGCGAAAACGGGCGATAAAGTTATCGTCGATATAGTTTCTTTTCCCGAAAACGACGCTCCCGAAGGAAAAATAAGAGAGATTTTAGGCAAAAGCGGCGATTTGTTCGTTGAAGAAAATTCAGTAATAACGTCTTTCGGTTACACTGAAAAGTTCCCCGAAAGCGTAAAAGGCGAGGTCGAAAAAATCTCTCAGAAAGTGCCTGACAGCGCGATTATCGGCAGAAAAAATTATACCGACCGTCTGATTATCACGATAGACGGGGAAGACAGCAGAGATTATGACGACGCCGTCGAAGTCGAAATGCTGAAAAACGGGAACTATCTTTTGGGCGTGCATATCGCAGACGTTTCCGAGTACGTAAAGCCTCGTTCGGAAACGGATAAGGAAGCGTACGAAAGAACTACCAGCGTGTATTTCCCCGATATGGTTATACCTATGCTTCCGAAAGAACTTTCAAACGGAATTTGTTCGCTTAACGAGAACGAAGTAAGGCTTACGCTTTCGTGTATTATCGAAATAGATAAAAGCGGCGAAATCGTCGGCAGAGAAATCTATAAAAGCGTAATAAAATCTAAAAAACGCATGACTTATACTGACGTTCAGGCTATCCTGGACGGTAACGAAGAGATCGTACGAAAATATCGCGAAATCGTTCCGATGATTAAAAATATGCGTTCTCTTCAACTCGTATTAACCAAAAAACGCTCTGAGCGGGGAAGTATCGACCTCGACGTAAGAGATAGCCATATAACCATAAAGGACGAAACAATCGACGTCGAACCGCAAAAGAACCTTGACGCGTATAAGATTATCGAGGAATTTATGGTTCTTTGCAACGAAGAAATCGCGGAGTATCTTTATTATCTCGAATTGCCTTGCATATACCGCGTACACGAAAAACCTTCTACAGAAAAAGCAAGCGATTTTATCGCGTTTCTGAATACTCTCGGCATAGCGGTAAAGTGGAAACCCGAAGATTGTCGTCCGTCGGATTTTTCGGCTGTACTTAAAAAAGTAGACGGCGAACCGATTTATCCCGTCGTCAATAAAGTAATGCTTCGTTCGATGCAAAAGGCGAAGTACAGCGAGCAAAACCTCGGGCATTTCGGCATTTCAAGTAAGTGTTATTGTCATTTTACTTCCCCTATAAGGCGATATCCCGACCTTATAGTGCATAGGATAGTAAAGGCTTCACTCGACGGAGATATGACGTCGCTCGTAGAAAATTATTCTACTTTCGTTGCCGAGGCCGCTATGCGGTCTTCCGTAAACGAAAGAAAGGCGGACGAAGCGGAAAGAGCGGTAGACGATATTTATAAAGCGGCGTATATGAGCGGGCGCGTCGGTATGGAATACGACGCGGTAATAAGCGGCGTCAACTCTTCGGGCGTATTCTGCGAACTCGAAAACGGCGTAGAAGGTTTCACTCGTATCGGAGATTTACCCCGCGGTAATTACGTTTACGACGAAAAGACGTATTCTCTTCGCTCGGGTAAACGATCGTATTCGCTCGGCGAAGAGGTAAGGATCGGCGTTCTTGACGCAAACGTCGCTACGAAAAAGGTCGATTTTATAATACTTTCAAAAAAAGATTGTAAACGGTCGGCTAAAACTTGAAAACGAACGTAAAATATGGTAGAATATGCGTATGAAGACTATAGTCGATAACAGAGAAGCGAGATTCGAGTATTTCGTCGAAGAAACCGCAGAAGCGGGAATTTCGCTCGACGGCGGAGAAGTTAAGTCTATAAGGGCGGGTAACGTTTCGCTCAAAGACGCGTATTGCTCGGTTTCTGCTAAGGGCGAACTTTTTATTAAAGGCATGCACGTCGCCGTTTACGATAAAGGCGGCGCGTATAACGTAAAGGACAGCCGAAGAGACAGAAAACTTTTGATGCATAAGTCCGAAATACACAGGCTTATCGGAAAAGTAAACGAAAAAGGGTATACGATAGTTCCGCTGAAACTCTATTTCAATCAATCTCTGATAAAGGTCGAAATAGGTCTTTGTAAGGGTAAACATACTTACGACAAAAAACAGACTATAAAAGAACGGGATCTCGACAGATCCGCAAAGCGTGAAATCAAAAACTATAAAATTTAACGTAAAAACGGGGGTGCACCGAATTCGACTGTGTAAAAAAGGAACGATATAAGCATATCGCAGGGCCGCGGCTGCGTTAAAACGCGGGCAAATTCAAATGCTAAAAATGAAAACAACACGGTAAGATATAACAATAATCTTGCTTTCGCTGCTTAATTAACGCGGCGGTGTCGCTACGCTTTTTCCCGTCGGAAGCGATAGCGGCATAATTTCAGACGGGGAACGCCCTAAACGGCGCGGTTCTACCGTTTCGGGGGCTTTTTTGAACCGACGTTATCCTGTAGCCCGTATCCGGGCAGCGGATAAAAGAGATTAAACGGATACTAAGTATGTAGAAGGTCGTTTTGTTTTTATGCAACACAGGAGTTTGACTCTCCTCACCTCCACCATCTTTGTAGTACGAAAAAGCTACAAAACATAAAAAGCACAAGATTTAGTATGTCTTGTGCTTTTTTATTGCTATATCTTGTGGTTTGCGCACCTTGCGGAATATTTGAATTCAGGGGCTGCATTTCAGCATTTTTTTCAAAAAAGGGGGTTTGAACTGTCGAGTCGATATTATTGTTTGCGGTATTGTAGTGGCGTAATGCCATATTTTTCTTTGAAAAGGCGCGTGAAATGCGCTTGCGATTGAAATCCGACGTCGTTTGAGATTTTCCATAACGGGAAAGTCGTGTTTTTCAGCAGATTACACGCATAAGTTAAACGCAAATCGTTAATGTAGGCGACGATAGTCGTTCCCGTGTATTTTTTAAATTCGCGACATATAGTCGTTTGAGAATAATGCGAAACTTTGTATATTTCCGAAAGTTTGAAATCGTTCGAAAGGTTTACGTTGTTTAATTTCTGAATAAAACTTTTAAGCCAGTCCGGCATACCGTTGTCTTTTGTATCTACGTAAAACAGGCTGAAAATAAATGAAATAAAAGATTTTAGCGAGACGTTCCAATACGCCTCGTTTTGCGATTCCAGAATAATTTTCTGAAAATTCAGTGCGGTTTCGAAATAGGTCGAATTTAAGTGAATCAGTTGATTCGGGCAGGTTGCGTTTTCATCGCCGAACCACATTTTCAACAATTCCTTTGCAAACGGAATTTTACACGTCAGATTGATATGCTGCGAATCGTAGTTTTTGTACTGGCTGTGTTTGTGATATTGTCCGGGAAAGATTATGAACGCGTCTCCCGTTTTCATAACCGTTTGCGCGTTGGCGAAGTGGTGAACTATTTTGCCTTCGGTAACTATGAATATTTCGATATAGTTATCGTGCGAATGATAAAAAGACGTTGGCTTTGTCCATATATGAAACGAAAAATCCTTTTCCGATTGCAATACTGCGTAAGTGCGGGTACGTTTTACGCTCGGAAATATATCGTGTGACATAAAATCTTTGTCCGACGTAAAAACCGCAACGCTTTTATTGGTGCTTTCGATTTTCTTTTCTTCTTTATCCATATCCATATTGTAACGCGACTTGATTTTTCGGTCAAGCGGAAAAATAAAATTTCTCAAAATTTTAATCGAAAATTTGAAACTAAGTAGGATTATAATTTTCTAAAACTGCATATTATATCGGAAATTTTAAGAAATCGACATTTCGAAAATTGACTAAAAATAGCAAAAATTAAACTAAAAACAGCAAAGCAAAATTCAAAAGTAGCGTTATAATGTTATCGTAAAAAGACAAAAGACGGATAGAAATGAAAATTTTGACGAAAAGAAACTTAAAATCGGCATTGATTGCTGTATTGCTTGCCTTTTTCACGGCGTTTTGTTCGTGCGGGAGTTCCGATAACGGTAATACTCCCGAAAATCCGACAGAAGAATATCCCGAAACAGTCTACTCTGTGGTCGTTTGTAATAACGACGAAGGCGTGGGCGCGCACGCTGCGATTTTTGCCGATTATCTTAAGAAAATGACGGGCAGAACGTATTCGGTTTTAGCCGAATCTGCGCTTCCGCAGAAAATCGCGGATGACAGCAATTTGTTTTATCTCGGTAAAAGTCTGCAAACGAATGAAATCGTCGGAGACGGTAAAGAAAAATATTCTGTTAAATCGGACGGTAAAAACGTCTATATAAACGGCAATTCGAGTCGCGCGATTATATACGGAATTTATTCGTTTTTAAGATACGCGGGTTGTGAGTATTACTCTGCGGATTGCGAAAGCGTTCCGAAAGTAAACGACCTTAAACTCGATGAACTCGATATAACCGAAACACCCGATATAAGCATAAGACATTATCTTTCGTGGGATACTTGTTACGATCACGCGGACGGCGAGTTTACGACGAAGAGTTTAATGAACTCTGCTTACGGTTTTTTAGGTAAAGAAAACGGCGGAACGGTAACGCTCGGTTATCTCGGCGCAGATACGCACAACGCGAGATATTACGTCGGTGAAGAGTATTGGGGCAGCGAGTATTGTCCCGCAAATCCGGAGGCGGTGGGCGGTTATGTCCCGTGCCTTACGAACGGTATCGAATACAATACGGATAAACGCTCGACGTTATCGCTCGTTACGGCGAACATGAAAAAACTCTTAGCGGCTAATACCGAAACCGAATATTTTACTTTCGAACAGGAAGACGGACACGACGGCGCGTATTGTACTTGCTCGAATTGCATTGCCGCGGCTGATAAATACGGTCGTAGCGGTGTGCTGGTAAGATTTTGCAACGCGCTAATTGAAAAACTTCGTTCCGATGCCGAATTGAACGGTCGTAACTTCAAAATCGTTACTTTTGCCTACGAGTACACGAAAGAACCGCCCAAAGGCGGGGTTACCGTAGACAAAGATCTTTGTATCTGGTACGCAGACTATTCGGATATGCGTTATTCGCTTACGGACGAGAGACAGATCGACTCGTACAAAAACAATTTGTCGGGTTGGCTTGATATCACGAAAGGCAAGAACGACGGATCGTTGATGATATGGTTGTACGATACGTCCTATAACAATTATCTTTCGTATTTCGGTACTTCGATGAGCGCGATAGATAAAACGGTAGACGAAATAACCGAATCGGGCGCGGAAATGTTGCTCGTTTTGGGCGCGTACGACGCGGATAACATATGGCAGTCGAAGATGCGTTCGTTCATATGGTCGAAAAAGTCGGTCGATAAAACTTTGCGGGCGGCAGATTTAAGAGACGAATTTATCGACAATTACTTCGGAGTGGCTGCAGGCGAATATATCAAGAAATATTGCGACGCTTACGATCGTTATTACGCCGACAACCCGAATTATTATCCCGTTCGCCACGGCAACGAATATCTGCACGACATTTCGGCTACCGAACACGTTGAGAGTTTAGGCTTCGTAAACGATGCGATCGCGGCGATAAACACGGACAAAACGCTTAAAAACACGGTAAAAAACAGATATTTGAAAAGACTTTACGGAGTAAAAGCCTCTTCGTATTGTTCGATTCTGTATTATTTCGATTCATATTTTACGGTCGCGACCGACGAACAGAAAATTACGCTGTTCGGTTCGGCGGATATAACGAAAGCGGCGACAAAAGAGAATTTTACGGCAGAGTTCAGAACTCTTTGTAAAAACGCGGGAATAACCCGCTGCAGAGAAGGAACGGACTCAAACAATACTGTAGACAATTTTATCGCGAATAACGTAGGTAAAAAGTTTTAATATGGCAAAAAAAGAATTTATACAAGCGATATTTTGCGCACCGACGGGCAAATACGATAATCTTCCGTATCCTTCGAGGCTTACAGACGAGGTTTTCAAGTCGTTAAAAGAAGCGGGTATAAACAGAATTTTCGGCTTCGGCTACGATATAAGGAAAGAAACGCAGATAAAAACGCTTGAACTTTGCGAAAAGTACGGCATAAAATATTTGCCGACGATGGAATGTTTCGGCAGATACGTCGATTTCGGTTGGGTCGATTTGACCCAAGAAGAAAAGAAAAATCTTGACGAACGATTTATAAAAGAAGTCGGCGAATACGTCGGTTATCCCGCATTTGCGGGAGTGTTTTTCGGCGACGAAGCGGGGTATTTATCTTTTGGCGGAGTTGCCCATGCAAAGAAAATTTTCGACGAAAATTATCCGTCGCTCGAATTTCATTTCAACTTTTTCTCATATTCGATAAACGACGCTATATTCTGGGGAGGAATGGCAGGCGCGGTAAACGGCGAACCGAAACGCGAAAAACCGTTTGAACTTAAAGGCGATACGGCGATAACTTTTGCAAACAGATTCAATTTTTACGATAAACTCGTTGAAGGGCTTCTGTCGAAAGCGAAATTTGAATTTATTTCGCAGGACAAATATCCGTTTGAGGGTTTCTGGAAAGAAGTTCCGACTTCGGTACACGTGGCTTTGTTTGAATTAAATGCGTTTTTTGCCGAAAAGAAACGAAAATACGGTTGTAAATTTTATAACTATATGCAGGCAGGGCAGTGGATGACGGGAACGCCGAGAAAGCATATGACGAAAGGTGAAGCGGCGTTGCAGGCGCACGTTACCGCGGCTTACGGAAACGACGGTTTCGCATATTTCCCGGGGTGCTTCCCGATAGATTACACATTTAACTCCGATATGAAATATTCCGAAGAGGGTGCCGGCGGACTTATCGATATGTATGGCAATAAAGCTGAAGTATACGATTGGGTAAAAGAACTCAACGAGTTTTTCGCTCTTATCGAAGACGATATTTTATCGAGCGAACTGAAAGGCGTAACTTCTTACGGCGAATATTACAACGGGTTTACGAAGGACGAAATAAAGGATTTGCCCGATAGCGAATGTATTTTCACGGGAGAGTTGCCGAAATATTTTAACTATACCGATAAAGGCGTGAATGTCGGGTGCGAAAACGAAGTTATGATGTCCGTGTTTGAAA
>FR898414.1:12492-25726 GCA_000437515.1 Acidiphilium sp. CAG:727
ATGATGTCCGTGTTTGAAAAAGACGGTAAACCTCGGTATTACATCGTGAATCTGGCTTCGGCTTATAAAAACAAGGTAAAAATAACTTTGCCCGCAGGCGCGTACGAAATAATTCGAAAAAACGAAAAACACGTTTCAAACGAAAATATCGAACTCGTTCTGGACGAGGGCGAGGGAATTTATATAAAGGAATTATAAGATGAAAAGATTGCACTTAATTTGTAACGCGCATATTGACCCTATATGGCAATGGGAATGGGAAGAAGGCGCTTCTGCGGCTTTATCGACTTTCCAGAGCGCGGCAAACCTTGCCAAAGACTTCGATTACATATTTTGTCATAACGAAGTAACGCTTTATAAATATACCGAAAAGTATGCGCCTGCATTGTTCGAAGAGATCAAAAAACTCGTAAAACAAGGCAAATGGCATATCATGGGCGGTTGGTATCTTCAGCCCGATTGCGTTATGCCGTGCGGCGAGGGTATCGTCAGACAAATCCGCGAGGGCGAAATATACTTTGAAGAAAAGTTCGGCGTTAAACCTACGACCGCGGTAAATTTTGATCCGTTCGGTCATTCAAGGGGGCTCGTACAGATTCTGACGAAATGCGGTCAGGATTCATATATGTTCATGCGTCCTTACGGGAAATATATGTGGAATCAACTTAAACTCCCCTCCGAATACTTTATTTGGGAGGGGTACGACGGCAGCAGAGTAAAGGCAAGTCGTATAACCGAGTACAATTCCGACCTCGGTAAAGCCACCGAAAAAATTCAGAAAGATATAGATAGACAAAAAGACGATGCCGAAGTGGCGCAATCTTGTTGGGGCGTCGGCAATCACGGCGGCGGTCCGTCGAGAAAAGACCTTGCGGACGTTGCCGAGATGATAAAAAACAGCAAGGATATAGAGATAAAGTATTCCACGCCCGAAGAGTATTTTGCCGACGTTCAGCCTACCGAGGTTTATGCGGGGTCGCTTGTTCCTTGCATGGTCGGCTGTTACACGTCTATGGCTGAACTCAAAAAGAAATACCGCAATTTGGAGCGCCAACTTTTCTTTGCCGAAAAAATAGCGAGTATTGCTTCGCTTAAAGGGTCTTACAAATACCCGACCGAACTGTTGAAAGACGTTACCGAAGATATGCTTAACGTTCAGTTCCACGACATATTGCCGGGTGACATGATCCGCGCGGGCGAAGAAAATGGATTTACCTATATAAATCACGGGTTGCACATTTTGAATAATATTCGTGCCGACGCGTTCTTCGCTCTTTGCAAAGGCCAGCCTGTGGCGGAAGAAAATACGTACCCGCTTATGGTGTTCAACCCCAAAGCGACTGCGGAAAAGCAGATTATCGAGTGTGAACTTTCGATTATTCCTACCGGAAACTATATAGAAAAGCGTTCGTATGTAGAGGTATACGACGATAAAGGCAATAAACTTAAATCGCAAACGGTCAAAGAGGGCAGCAACATTTCTATCGACTGGCGTAAAAAAGTCGTATTCGAAGCCGAACCGAACGCTATGCAGATTACGCGTTATACGGCAAAGACCGTCGTGTTGCCCGTAAAGAATTATCCCGAAGTCAAAGACGATGTCGTTTTCGATAACGGCGAAAAGAAAGTCGTTATAAGCGCGAAAACGGGGCTTATCGAAAGTTACGTCGTAAACGGAAAAGAATATTGCAAAGGCAAGTTTTTCAAACCCGAGATATACGACGATACGCCCGACCCGTGGGGAATGAACGAACCTTACGTCGGTCATAACGGCGAAGAACTTAAATTGCTCGAAACTCCCGACGGCGTGTTCGACGGAATGAAATCTATTCAGATTATCGAAGACGGAGATATCTATCTCGGCGTCGAAGCCTTTTTCGGACTCGGACTTACGAGGGTAAGGATAGGTTATAAAATTTATAAAAACGGAATCGATGTAGACGTTGACGTAAACGTTTTCCCGAACGAAGCGTCAAAGGCGATAAAAGTTTCGCTCGACGTCGGAAACGGCAGATACGTCGGAGAACAGATTTTCGGCAAAGAAGAACTGTTTAACGACGGCAGAGAGTGTATAGCGCAGAACTTCGTCGCGCTCGAAACCGATAAAAACGACTATCTTGAAATCGTAACGCAAGATAACTTCGGTTCGTCTTATAAAGACGGAAAAGTCGCGCTTACGCTCGTTAAAACGGCAACTTATTGCGCGCACCCGGTTCCGAACAGACCGCTGCTCCGCGACGGAATATTCATTTCTAAAATCGATCAGGGGCAGAGGGATTTCGCTTTCCGTTTAACTACGGCGAAAGAAAACGAACTTAAAAAACACGCAGACGCTTTCGTCGAAAAGCCTTACGCGCTTAACGTTTTCTCGACGATTGACGAAAAAGACGATAACGGCTTTACCGTTTCGGGCGATAACGCTAATATATCTTTCGTAACTCTTAAACGGGCAAGGCAGGTAGACGGATACGTAATGCGCCTTCAGAATAACTCCGAAACGGAAGAGAAAGAAACGGTTAAGTTCAGAGATAAGTCGATTAACCTTATATTCGGCAAGTACGAAGTGAAAACCGTCGTCTATGACGGCGATGCGCTTAAAGAAATAAAAGAAATGCTGATTTGACGACGACTTGACGTACAGAATAACTGTCATCGCGAGCGTAGCGTGGCGATCCCCGCAATAAAAGTCGGAGCGACTTGCATAGGCGGACACACTTTCGTAAGGGTAGATTACTGCGGAGTGTATGTTACAAATAATATCGAATCCGTAGGTTCTGCCTTTCCGGGCGATGTTTCGCTTACGCTCAACATGACGAATTGCTTGTGTGCTGTCATTCTGAGCCTTTGGCGAAGAATCTCCCGGAAGGGTGGTTAAAAGCGGAAAGAGTCAAAAGCATAAAATTTCATTAAAAGTTCAATAAATCACGATATAAAAGGGTAATCCGTTTATATAAAAAATCATTATAGGAGGGTATTTTTAAGATGAGAAATACCAGAAAGATGGCAGTTGTCGCAGGCTTGCTTGCGATAGCGACTAGTTGCTGTTTGCTTGTAGGATGTTCTTCCGATGGCAACAAAACCACCGGTAAATCCGAATACGACGTTTATTATTCAACCGACGTCGCTTATACGATCACCGGCGAAACCAAAGTAAAAGCGGGCGCAGACTATACGTTTACCGTAACTCCCGCGGCAGGCTACGACGCTTCGGCAATGGTAGTTAAGGCTAACGGCAAAACTCTTACCGCTAACAACGGTACGTATACGGTTGCAAAAGTAAACGACACCGTCGCTATTTACGTAAGCGGAATAGTTGCTCCTTCGGTCGAATACGTAAACGTTACGTTTAGCGGCGAACACGTAGACTTCACGGGCGATTCTCAAGCCGAAAAAGGTGAAGATTACACCTTTACGGTAGTTGCTTACGACGGTTACACTCTCGGCGAAGTTAAAAACGGAACTACCGTACTTACCGCTAATAATGACGGCGTTTATACCGTAGAAGATGCGGACGAAGATATCGCTATCACCGCTACCGCTACTAAGATTCTTGCTCTTAAAACCGTTGCAGGAGACACTCCGAGTAAAGGTGGCAACGTTTATGTCGATTCCGATAACAGAACGCACCTTAAAGTCGACTTCGTTGCAGATGATAAATTTATGAACAAAGATGACCCAACTAAGTGCCATTATTCCGAAGTAGGTTTCTCGCTTACAGATGAAGCATGGGGTTCTGCACCTGCAAGCGCAAATCTTGCAATCGTTACCCTTAAAATCAATTCTTGGGGTAGCGACGTGTCTGAAGATATCAATTCCACTAACGGCACTAACCTTTGGATGGTAAATAACGGTATTGCCGAACTCGGATTCGGTAATATGAAGTGGCCCGGTTGCGGAGCTGCCGAATATCCCGAAGGTTCTCTTTTGTGCGTTGAACTTGCCAAGGGCGGTATAGTTATCGGTAAAAACGATAATGGTGAAGATATTTTATCTTCTGAAAGCAAATTTGCAGTAAGAAACTCCGACGGTTTCGACGCTACGGTTATGAGCGTAGAATTCAAAACTTTGACTTCTGTAGGTACTGTGGTATCCGGTTCGGTCAATGTAGCAAAAGACGAACTTAATAATATTTACCTTACGAATGCAGGCGGAGGAAAAATTAAACTCGACCTTACGACTATTCTCGGCGACGCGTGCAAAGGTAAGAAAGTGAACTTTGTTGTTATGAGAGTTGACGATATAACCAATAAGAATAATACTTTTGGTCCTATAGCGATGAAAGACGCTAAGGGTTGTTCTTTTGATGCAAATTTGAGCGGTGACGGAACTATCGAACTCGACATCGATCAAATGGCTGGTCTTGCAATGATCAGAGTTTCGCTTGTAAGCGCGTAAACGCTTAAACTTAATTAAAAGTCTGTCTGCTCGTTCCGCTTTTTGTCGGAACGGGCGGATAAGACAAAACTTTATAAAAATTTTTAACGATGCAACGCCGTTTGTAAAGGACGGCAAACCACATCATGGCGATTGCCTTAATGTGATTGGTTTTATTAAAACGGAGGTTGAATATGAACAAAAAATTAAAATTATGCAGCGCGTTACTTGCAGCGGTAACGGCTTGCGGAGTCCTTGCCGGCTGCAAGGGCAAAAAAACGAAAGTAGACGTAACGGGCACGATTATAATCGAACCGTTTGCCAACAGTAGTTTCGGAATAAGTTGGATAGAAAAAATGGCGGCGAACTGGCAAGCCGAAACGGGCAGCAAGTTCAAAGTTCTCGTAAAAAAGAACAGTACCGCGCTTTCCGGAACGCAATTAGAAAGTATGGAAGTATCGAATACAGATATCTTTTTCGGCGCGGAATGTATGTACAATACGGGTTTTTATAAGGGGTATTTCGAAGATTTGACGGAATTCCTCGATGAAAAGCCCGACGGCGCAAACGGCATGACCGTAAGAGAAAAAATCTTCGACTACGACAAATGGCAGAAGGTATCGAGTATCGTTCATTATAATAAACCTGCGGCAGGCACTCAAAACCCGTATGCGGGGCAGTATTATACCTATGAAGGCTGCTATATGCTCCCGTATTCCACGACGATGACGGGTATGCTTTACGATCACGAATTGTTCGTAAACGCGGGTCTTATGTCTTACGCCGAAAACACCGACGCGGTTAAATCGGCTCTTACGGCGCAGGGCATTACTTATGAAGTAGATAACGCAGAAGATTTACTTATCTTTAAGTCTTCTTCGTCCAAAACGAACTATAAAGACGGCGACGCTATCTTGACCGCAGGTAAAGACGGTAAATACGGCACTTACGACGACGGTCAGCCGCAGACTATGACGGAACTCGCCACTTTGCTCAATAAAATAATGGCGAAAGGCTACAAACCCTTCCTTTATGCGGATACAGACGAATACGTAACCAACTTGTTCTATTCGTACTTGTTGCAGTTAAAGGGCGAAGACGTTTACAAGGCTCTTACCGCCTACGATACCGACGGTAAAACAATTGAATTGAAAGACGGAAGTAAAAAGGTTATTACACCGGATAACGGGTATCTTGCGTATTCTGCCGCGGGTATAGAACAAGCCGCCGAATTCGTAAAGAAATACTTTATCGACGGAAATACCGAAAGTCGTTACTATAAAACCACTACGACTGTAGGCGACGTAAGAGACGAATTTGTTACCGACACCAGCAAAAAGCAACTCGAAATGATCGTCGAAGGCGACTGGTTCGTTACCGGCGCGAGAGATATTCTCAAAGAAAACAACAGGAATCCCGACACGGTAGATTATCGTATGATGCTTTTGCCCGACATTGAAGGTCAAAAGGGCATTGACGGCGAAGGGCACGGCAGCGTTCTCAATTCTCCCGAAACGGGCGGTATCGTCGTAAGAAAGCAACCCGTTAATAACCCCGAAAAGTTAGCGGCAATAAAATCGTTCTTAAAATACATGCTTAAAAACGATACGCTTTCCTGGATAACCGAAAACACGGGTATGCTCCTTAACTATAACTATACGATAAGCGAAGATAAATTTACAAAATTGCCGAAATTCACGCAGACTTGTTACAGCATATTCAACGATCACGAAAATATAGCCGTTTACACGTATGCGATAGATAAAATGAGTTCGCCCATCAGATATACCGCAAACGGTATCGATAAAGGATACCTCGTTACTTACGGCAACAAAGATTCTTATTCTATCACTTCCGCGTTGAAAGGCGGCATGAGCGCGGCAAAACTTGCCGAGGCTATTGCAAACACTTATCCGCAAAACGTCTGGAAAGGATTTTTACAGGATATGGAAACTGCTTTAGGAGCATAATTCTATGATAAAAGCAAACTCTGCGGGAAACTTAATACCTAAAAACAAGCGTAAAAAGGCAGACGTTTCCCGCACGCTGTTCATACTCAGCATAATAACTTATCCGTTATTGCTGTTTATAGTTTTCTACGTTTACGTCAATCTAAACTCTATAGTAATGGCGTTTACGCAATCTAATATCTACGGTAAAACGTGGTTCGTCGGATTTGCGAATTTCAACTCTTTCATTACGAAAATGTTTTCAAACGGAGACTTGATTTCGCAAAGCATGATAAACTCGGTAAAAACGTTTGCTATAAATCTCGTTATATGTCTGCCGCTGTATATCACTTTCTCGTATCTGGTTTTCAAAAAGTGTTTTATGCACAATACGATAAGGGTAGTGGTAATGTTGCCGCAGATTATATCGGGCTTCGTCGTAAGTATGTTGTTCGTTTCTTTTATCACGGGTACTAACTCGCCTATGACGGTTCTTTTCGATAAAATCGGTATAAGGGATATTCGTGGTGGCGGCGTAGAACTTTTGTACAGTAACGGCTATAAGTACGCTTTCGGCACGCTTATTTTCTACGGAATATGGGTTTCGTTCGGCACGAACTTGCTCGTATATCCGAACGCCATGAAAGAAATCGGTACCGAAATACTCGAAAGCGCGCAACTTGACGGAGTAAGCACTATGTGGCAGGAACTTCGCTACATTATCTTGCCACTCATATTCCCGACGGTTTCTACGTTTTTGATTATGGGTATTGCGGGTATATTTACCGAACAGGGGTACGTACTTACGTTCTTCCCGCAGGGCGTTCCGCTTGGCTGCGACGTGTATAATATGGGCTATTATTACTTTATACAGGTTCAATCGGGCGCGTCGGGCAACTACAACATGATGGCTGCCGGCGGTTTAATAATGACCTTGATAGTCGCGCCCGTAACGATACTCGTCCGTCATTTGCTTGAAAAATACGGGCCGTCTACGGAGGTATAATATGGACGAAAGAATAGAATTGTCTTTTAACGTAAAAAGTACCGTCCCCGTAAAGACTATAAAGGACGAAATTGCTCGTCAACAGAGCCTTTTGGATGAATATACTGCGAATCCCGATGGTAACGAAACGGAAATTGCCGAAATCAAAAATAACCTTGCGGCTCTTTACGCTAAAAAGAAATACAGTATAAGCAAAAAGGTTCGCGACGGTTTCGATTCGACTTTGCGTTGGATACTCTGGGCAATACTTATAATCTATTGTTTAAGTCTTATCGTCTTACCCGTATGGATGATACTTACGTCTTTCAAGTCTGCAAGCGAGTACAGTTATAATAAATTCGGATTGCCGAAAGTCTGGTACGTCAGAAACTTCTCGCAGGTTCTGCAAAAAATGAGCGTATTCGACGAATGGGGCAACGAAATAACCGTATGGAACGAAGCGCTTAACAGTATTTTGTGGGCGGGCGGAAGTTCGGCGTTCACCGTGTTTCTTACCACCTGTATGGCGTACGTAATAGCAAAATATAAATTTCCCGGCAGAAACCTTATCTATAACTTGGGTATAATCATAATGATCGTGCCGATAGTAGGTAATTTGCCGTCCGCCATGGTCGTAAGAACAAAAATCATTCCGACTTACGACAATATGCTTTTAACTATTCTTACGGGACCTTGTACTTGCTTTTCGGGGCTGTACTTTATGCTTTTATACGGAGCGTTCAAAGAAATGCCGTGGGATTACGCCGAACAGGTTTTCGTAGACGGCGGCAACCACTTTACGGCGTTTATAAGAATGTACTTCCCTATGATATTACCGACTTCCATGGTAATGTTTATACTTATATTCCTCGGCGCATGGAACGACTATTCGACGTTTATGTTATGGCTGCCGTCGTCGCCGAATCTGGCGTACGGGTTGTATATGCTTAAAGCAAACTCCAAAGTTTCGCTTTCGACCCCCGCGCTTATGGCAGGGTTTACGCTTATAGTTATCCCTACGGTCGCTATTTATATAGCGTCGCAAAAACTTATATTATCTAAATTTACCGTCGGCGGACTCAAAGGCTGACGGCATAAGGAGGAAACTCGTGAAAAAGAAAGCACTAAACGCTGTTCTCGCTTCTATGGCTGCTGTTTGCATTGCGCTCGGAGCAGGGGTGTTCGGTTCTTACCGCAGCGTAACCGCAGATGACGATAAAGTCGATCTGCACGAAATTTTCGATACGGTCAACTCTTCGATAGTGGCGGAATCCGCATCGATTACGTCTACCGTAAAAAGCGATTACGCGTCGGGTATAAAATTCAAACTCAACGCTTCGGGTTCGTACATCGATTACAGCAGAATAATAGACCTTAACAAGGTAAACGGAAACGTAATAGAAATCGTACCGAATACGGACGTCAAAGCGTTCGGTTTGAAATCTTTCAGAATTCGCCTGACCGACGCTTACGACGCTTCTAACAGCATAACCGTTTCTTACGAAGTAAACAGAGACGGTCCTCGTCTTTTAACCGAGGGCGACACCACTCAGGTTAAGGGCAATTCGACTTTGTGCGCTTCGTTTATAAAAGTAGGCTTTATGGGCGCGGAAGGCGGTTACGCCAACTACGTATCCGAACAAGGCACGGTTATCGCCTGGGCGCAAAACTTTTTGCCCGCGTTTGATTATACGCTCGATAAAGAAAAACCTTTCTATCCGTGTGGATTTTCTTACGATAACGCAGAAAACAGCATTTACGTCGCTCTGCAAGACAGAGACGGCGACAGAAAATATCTCGCTATGGATCTCGATAACGAAGAAGACGATTATCCCGATTTCGCAGGGTTCACTACGGGCGAAGTAATGCTCACTATCGAGAGTATGGGTTCTGTAGGCGAATTCGTGGTTACCAAAATCGGCAACGATATAATGGCTGACCTCGCCAACGGTATAATCGATGACGGCGGACTTATGTTCGGCGGTTATGATTTCGAAAATATGCTTAGCGGCGTAGTCGGATATCCCTATCCGATGCCCGTTTCGAGAAACAAATATCCCGTTACCGCAAAACTCGAAAAACTTGACGGCGAAAATTGGGTTGACGTTACTTCTTTGCTTACCGAAAACGGAACGAAGTTCACGCCTTCCGAAATCGGTAATTATCGTCTGAGTTATACGGGTAAAACCAATTCGGGTACGGACGCGAGCGTAAGCGGCGAATTCGAAGTAATCGCTTCTCCGATAGAAATTACCGAAAAAGAGCAGATTTCTCTTTCGTCTAAAATCGCAAGTCCGTTTATAGTACCCGATATCGCTTACGAGGGCGGTATAGGCAAACTTACCGTCGAATATACGGCTGAAATAAACGGCGAAGAATCCGAAGTATCTGTCGGCGACGCTTTTATGATAAGTCAGAAAGGAACTACTATCCTTATCAAAGTAAAGGTTACCGACAAAGTAGAGTATACGAAAGAATTTTCTTACCCCGTAGCGATCGACGAAAACGTAAAAGAGTTTAAGTTGGTCGGAAGCAACATTATAACGGTCAATGCGGGCGACAAGATAACAGTTCCCGATTTTATCGCCAACGACTATGCACAAAACGATATTTCGCGTAAGTCCGATGTTACTATAACTTCCGATTTGTTAAGCGGTAATTTATCCGTCGGTAGCGAAATAACCGTCGATAAAAACTGTTCGATAGTCTACTCTTGGGGTGATTTGAAACTCGTTTACAGAGTGGTTTGCGCACCGAAGACGATTTCTACCGATAATATTGCCTCCTTATTTTATCAGGACGGTATATCTAAAATAGAAACGACTTCTATCGGCACGGAGTTTACCGTTTCGAAAGAAGCCGTAACCGTAACCATGCCGAACCCCGTTTCCGCAAGCGATCTCGCGATAGAATACAGTCTGTACAATCGTTACGGTCTCGAAAACAAAAACAACTACAATACTCCGTTCACTGCGGTAAACGTAATACTTAAATCGGAATCGGGTAAAGAAATAGTCGTATATATCGATAAGCCTACGGCTCTGCGCCCCGCGCTCTTTATAAACGGCAAAAGGGGAGGCACGCTGTCCACTTATAACGACGGCTTCGTCGATCCTAACGACTTAAAGAGTAAACACCGTAAATTTTCGTTCTCTTTCGATAATGCCACCGCGGCTTTCTACGACGGCAACGGAAATAAGATAAAGAACGTTACGACATGGAGCGACGGACTTCCGTTCGACGGCTTCGACGAAAGTAAAGTATACGTGTCGTTCGAACTTGTCGGCGGTCAGTCGGGCAACAGATTCGTCCTTAACACTTTGTCGAATCAGAAATTTGCCTCATCTAACCTTGCTTACGGAGATATGGGCGCGCCCGCGCTTGCCCTCGAAGGTACGCTTAAAGACGAGTTCGTCGAACTCGGCAGCGAACTCGACGTGCCGATGGCTTACGCTTATGACGTATTAAGCAGCAAAAGCAGAATAACCATGACGATTACCACTCCGAACGGCGACGTGATAACGAAAGAATCGCCCAGGGCATATAAACTCGTATTTGATAAAGCGGGTAAATATTCCGTAAAATACGACGTTTCGGACGGTAACAGAAACCCGTTTACTTACGAATTTAATTACAGAGTTCTCGATAAGCAGCCGCCCGTCATTACAGTTGACGGCGAATACAAACAATCGTATTCGGGTAAAGTTAAAGTTATTTCCGCTACGGTAAGCGATAATGACGACGCTTCGGCTGTAACTCTCACTATATTGCTTGAAAAATCCGACCTTACGTATACCGTAGTCGAATCGGGTAAAACTTTAAGCCTTAAAAAGGGCAAATACGCTATTTCGTATTTCGCGACCGACGCTGACGGAAACGTTACTTACGCAAGATACGAATTCGAGGTGAAGTAATATGAAAAATTCAAAGATACTTCGTAGAATAACGGCGATAATTACCTTGGCTGTAACCGCAGTAACCTTATGCGGTTGCGCGGACGGTTGCAAAAAAAGCGAGAGCAAAAAAGATAATACTTACGTAGAAAAAGAGATCGGCGATATGCTTAAAGCCGAAACTCCCTACAAGATCGTTTTGCCCGAAGACGCGACTTCGACAGAAGAATATTCCGCTGAGCAGATCGCCTATTATTACGAGCAGGTCGGCGGAAAGCAGATGCAGATCGTAAAAGGCGGAAATTCGGAAGTTACAGAAACTTCTTCGCTTATCTCGCTCGGCGACACTTCGGCTTACGTCGCGGCAGAAAAGAAGCACGGCAAAGTCGATTTGTCCGAAGACGCGCTTAACGCCGACGGTTTTGCTATTTTCACTTACGGCAACAACGTATTTATAAACGCGTATAACGATCGCGGAATAATGTACGGCGCGTTCGAATTTATCGAACACACTTTCGGCGTTAAATTTTTGACAGAAGATTATACTCACGTTCCGTCTTCGTCGAAGATTACGCTTTACTCTTACGATAAAACTTATCGTCCTGCGTTCAAGCAGAGAGCCTATCTCAATACTTCGGTTTTCAGTAAAAAGTACGAATACGTCGCTCATATGAGATTCAACACCGATTACTGCATAATGCCCGAAAACATGGGCGGAAGCACTAAATGGCACGAATTCGGCAATCCCGCACATACTTTCCCTGCGATAGTCGAGTTTAACGATTATCTCGGCGACGACGGCGAAATTCAGATGCCGTACAGAGACGCTTTTGCTCATACGGGCGAAGGCGAAGAAATGAAGACTAATAAGGGATCGGACGGAACCGTGCTCGACCTTTGCTACACCAGCGGAATAAACGAAAACGGTACGGGCGATACGGCAACCGAAAAAACGGCGTTCAAGTTGGTTACCGATTCGCTCAAAGCGATTATCCGTGAAGACGAAACTTCCGAGTGGTATATGCTCGGTCAGGCGGACAGACCTAACGGTTGCCCGTGCGACAGATGTAAGGACGCAAGAAACAAATATGAAGCGAGCGGTCTTATGATTCGTTTCGTAAACGCGGTCAACGCCGAAATTCAAAGGTGGATAAAGCAGGAAAATCTCGACCGTAATATAAATTTCTGTTTGTTCGCATACGATTATACCGAACGCGCTCCGCTTGACGGAAAGGGCAATATTCTTGATAAAACAGTTATCCCCGCCGACAACGTATATATCAAATACGCGCCCATTCACAGTATTTATTATTACGCGCTTGACGATGCAAGACAAAACGATGAAACTAAAGGCGTTTACGAGAGTTGGGCGAAAGTTACGAGCCACCTTATGACGTGGACTTACGGAGCATGGTATGACGAATCGTTCTGGTATTATCCCACGATGCAGACGTTTGCCGACACTTTGAAACTCCTTTATAAGTCAGGCAATGAGTACACTTTCCTTCAGACGGCATATTACGAAAAGAATATGTATCAGTACAATATCGAAGCGTACGTTATGTCTAAAATGTTTTGGAATCTCGACGCCGACGTCGAAGCGATAAGAAACGAATTCTTATACTATTATTTCGGTGAAGACGCATATCGGAATATGGTTGATTTCCATAGAATAATCGATATGAATTACGCCGCGATCGCAAACGACGGCGGGGTAATGTTGTCGTATGCGGGTAATTTCTGGTCGGATAAGTACTGGAAAATTCAGACGATGAACAATCTCGTCGATTTGTTTGAAAATTCGATCGTGGCAGTCAGAGCAAACGGCAATCTGAGCGCAGATCAAAAGGCAGCGTACGTTGCAAATCTCGAAATGGCTGCGCTTATGCCGATGTATATGAGGGTATATAACGCCAAACGCTACGGCATGGATGAGGAAAACGTTAAAAAACTCGCGACCGAATGGGTCGAACTCGCCGAAAAATACGGCGTTCAGAAGACCGGCGAAAACGCGGCGCTGACGATAGAAGCGT
>FR898414.1:25815-52980 GCA_000437515.1 Acidiphilium sp. CAG:727
ATATTTTCGCCGCTTTTTCAAAAGGAGAAGATATGAGAATAAATATAAAAATAACTGCGGCAGCGCTTGCTTTAACTACGCTTTTTGCCGCGGGTTGTAAAAAAGATAAAATTAAAACGGGTAAGGTTATGCCGGAAGAAACGCCTTACGCCTACACCGTTTCGCAACTCGGCGACGACGTTATGCCTATCATGAGTTATATCGCCCCTATGGGCGAAGTAACCGTAGACGGACAGACTTATCCGTCTTCTATAACGGACGAAGTATATTCAAAACTTAAAGAACTTGGCATAAACCTTATGGACGGCGTCGGATTTTACGGTAACGAAGATTGGACACGGGCAAATCTTGAAATGTGCAACAAATACTCTATGGCGGCTCTTATCAGTTCCGGAACATGGTATAGTTCGTTCCGTAGCAGATTCTACGCAGACGGAAAAATCACCCCGTTTACAGAGATGACCGAAGCACAGCGGAAATCCATAGAAAACGCGTTGTTCGCGGGTTTTGAAAAGTATGCGGATTATGATTGTTTTGCGGGGATAAATTATACCGACGAACTCGGTATAGCAGCCGCTCAGTCGCTTAAAGAAGCGAATGATTTGTTCTTGGCAAAATATCCCGATAAACTTATGCTTAATAACTGTGTCGGAGGAGGCGCGGTCGCCCCTACCATGCAATATAACGGTTTTACCGATGAATTTGCCGAAAAGGCAGGGCTCAAGGAAACCGAAATTGCAAAAAAAATTCAAAACGGATGGGGTTGGGATTCGTATATAGAATCTTTTATCGATACCGTTCGTCCGCAGGTCTTTTCTTATGACGATTACCCGTGGCGTATGGGTATGCAGAAAATAACACCTAAATTTCTGCAAGAACTCGAATACGCCGCAAAATTTTCCTCGCAATACAAATCGGCGTTCTGGAACTTTATTCAGACGGGCAAGTGGATTGCCGATGAAAACGGTGATAAGTGCAGATTGCCGTCGTACAGCGAAATGTCTTATCAGATAAACGCATCGCTAGCGTTTGGCGCGCAGGGTATAGAATGTTTCCTTATCTCGACTGTCGGCGATAGCGGTTCTTATTCGAGCGATACTCTAAACGGCAGAGCAAAATTCGTATTCGATCTCGAAGGCAACACCACCGAACTTTACGAACCGCTCAAAAAAGTTTTCGATAACGTCAAATCTGTCGACGATGTTTTGATGAAATCGGTCTGGAAGGGCGTTATGGAAACCGAATCGTTAGACGTTAAAATGAACGCTATACAAACCGTTTCTGAAGGTTATGCGCTTAAAAAATTCAATCAGGTGTCGGCAATTACTTCCGATTCGACGTACGCGATAGCGGGTTGCTTCAATTACGGCGGACATACCGCTTTGTACGTTCTTAACGCGAACACCGATAAAACGTTGAGCGAAAACGCCGACGTAACCATTAAATTCAATCAAAAAGTCAAGGGCTACGGCATTTTCGGCGGCAAAAGATCGACTTTTACGGGTAACTCGTTTACAATAAAAAGCATGGCTCCCGGCGAAGCCGCTCTCATAGTTATAAATTAAGTTTATCGTTATTTTTATAAAACGAAGATATTTGATGATATCGGATGATTTTATTTGAAGAGGCACAGTGATATATGTTTATAGCAAAAGGAAAAGAATTTAATACGATACAAAGCCACGTAAACGCACCGCTTTTCAAGTGCGTTTTCGACTATGACTTTAACGGAAAGTGTGAAATAAAAATAGCCGTCGTCGGGTTATATCGTTTATTCTTAAACGGTAAGGAACTCAATAACGGTAAGTTTTCGCCGTATTTAAGCAATCCCGATGAAGTCGTGTTTTACGACGTGTACGACATAACGGGTAAGTTGAAAGAAAAAGGCAACGTACTTTGCGTTTTACTCGGTAACGGTTTTATAAACAACAACGATTTCGATATATGGCAAAATGAAACGGCACCTTATAGATCTGCTCCGAAATTCTCGTTGGAATTAACGGTAGACGGAAAAAGTATTATCGAGAGTGACAAAAGTTTTCTTGTCGCAGATTCGCCGATTACGTTTGATGATTTTCGTTGCGGTGAGCGTTACGACGCCAATCTGGAAATGCCAAACGTTTTGACAAGCACGTCTCTTGACGGCTTTAATAAGCCGATAACGGTTGAACCGCCTGAAGGTGAATTGATAAAAAACACAACGCAACCGATAAAGGAATATAGAGAAAGAAAAGCGGTTTCCATAACAAAAACCGAAAAAGGGTATGTTTACGATTTCGGCTTAAATGATACGGGTATTCCGCGCCTTAAAATAACTGCGAAAAAAGGACAAAGAATCGATTTATATTTTGCCGAAACGATTGACGATAACGGAGTAGATTTTCGTAGTATTTCGTTTGTAAAAAGTAATCTCGAATACGTCCAGCACGACGTTTATATCTGTAAAGACGGAAAGCAAGAGTATAAGCCGAGTTTTACCTGGCACGGTTTCCGTTATGCGGAAGTTCGCGGAATAACGGACGAGCAAGCAACTAAAGACACTTTAACTTTTATTCCTACACATTCGGCGATTGACAAAGTGTGCGATTTTAATTGCGACAACGAAACGATAAATAAACTTGTCGAAATTACGCTCCGCAGCGATGAAAGCAACTTTATATATTATCCGTACGATTGCCCGCACCGCGAAAAAAACGGCTGGACGGCAGACGCATCGTTATCGGCAGAACAAATGCTGCATACGTTCGACGCATACGACAGTCTGAAACAATGGTTGCTTTGTATAAGGAAAGCGCAAAGACGAGACGGCGCGTTGCCCGGGATTATTCCTACGGCGGGTTGGGGTTTTCAATTCGGAAACGGACCGGCATGGGACAGCGTTCTTATCGAATTGCCGTATCAATTATATCGTTTTTACGGAAAAGACGAGATTATAAAAGAAAACGCCGAGGCAATAGAAAAGTATTTCGGTTATATTAAAACGAGATTGAACGCTGACGGACTTATTGAAATAGGACTTGGCGACTGGTGTCAGACTTACACGAGCGCAGAAGGTGATTACGAAACGCCGGTAGAAATTACCGATAGTCTTACGATAATCGATATGGTAGAAAAAACGGCTGAGATGTTTGGTGTTATCGGTAAAAATGCCGAAGATATAAAACAATTCGGTAATTATCTGAAAAATAGTTTCAGACAAAAATATATTAAAAACGGACAGTTGACGGTAAAAACGCAAACGGCGCTTTCAATGTGTTTACAACTAAATATTTTTAATGCGGAAGAAGTGCAAACAGCATATGAAACGTTACTTTCCGAAATCAAAAAGCAAAACGATCATTTCCGTGTAGGCGTAATCGGATACAAATATTTGTTTGACGTGCTTGTAAAGAAAGGGAATCAGGATTTGTGTTTTAAGTTAATCACTCAAAAAAGTTTTCCGTCATATGGTTACGTTATCGATTGCGGGGCAACTACTCTTTGGGAAAGTTTTGACGAATATGAACGTATAAACGGCAAGTTGATGAGAAAAGACGGAGTTGAACGTATTCCGTCGTTTAATCATCATTTCTGGGGTGGCGTTCTTGCGTGGATTTATCGCTATATCGGCTGGCTTAACGTTAAATCGGAAGATACCATAGAAATTGTTCCGATGATTTTTAACGATATAAATCGGGCTGAAATATCTTATAGCCGTAACGGTAAGAGTATTTTCGTTAAATGGGAAAAAGTTTCCGGAAGTATAAAATTAACCGTAAAAAATAATGAGTTTAACTGTGCGTTTAAGAATAACGGACAAGAGAAAATTCTTGCCGGAGATTGTGAACTGTTTGTTGCTTTGGAAAAACAAGGTAAATAAAAGTAATTTTTGAGGGAATTTATGACAGTAAATCGAATAAAAAGGTTTATTAAAATTTTTATAGCGACAGCGTGTACCGTTGCCGTCTCTTGTCAAGCGTTCGCATGTAAAAGAACCATAAATATAAAGCAGAGTGAAATAGATATCTGCGCGGACGAGATAAGAAATTATCTTGATGCCAAAACCGCACCAGATCAATTTACTGCTCTTGCAAACGCTATGGGTAGCCAACTCGATAGACAATACGCGAGTATAGAATATTCGAGCGAAAACGGAAAGACGTATCGCGTTTTTGCGTTCAACGTAAACGATGATAATGAAAGATTCGTTGTAAGAGGCAGAGGAGGGAAAGCCACGGGGGGATTGTTTATCCCCGGCGAAACTTATCGGCTGAAAATAGTAGGTCTGTCCGATTATGATGAAGATTTTTTTAACGCTACGGCTTGGAAAAACCAATATTCTGATTATGTTACCGAAGAAAAAACCGTTAAAATCAAAGATTCACCCGTAAGATTTATTACTCTCAATTCGGGGTACAATTATCGGGATTTGGGTGGTTGGGAAACCGAAACGGGCAAAAAAATATGCTATGGAAAAATTTACAGGGGAGCAAGAACGAACGGCTTTTCAGAAAAAGATATCGCGATTTTTAAGGACAATCTGTATATTAAATCCGAAATCGATTTAAGAAATTCGAACGATGACGGCGGTCAGAATTCAAGTATATTAGGCGATGATATCAATTATCTGAAAGCGCCGATGTCGCAGTATTCGTATATATTGCCGTCGTTTTCGTTAAACGGAAGGACTTTCGATACGAACTCTCCCGCCGAAATAAAACGGATTTTCGAGTTTTTGGCAGATGAACACAATTACCCGTTGTTTTTCCATTGTAACGCAGGCGCAGACAGAACCGGTACTTTAGCGTTTTTAATTCTCGGCAGCCTCGGCGTTACGATTGGCGATTTGACGAGAGATTTTGAATTGACGTCCTTTTCGCAGGGCGGAACGCGGCTTCGCGGAAAATTTCAAGAACCCTTTGAATACGGTATAATGCAGGACGACGCGAACAATTTCGTCGCATGGGGTGATATGATATCCCGCATAAAATCCGATTATCCGACGTCCGATGGCAAATTATCTTCTTCGATAAAAAAGTATTTGACTACCGAGTGTAAAATTTCTGCCGAAATATTAAGCAAAATAGCCGATATTTTATTGAGTAAATAAATATAATTGTGGTCTGAAAATATGATTTGACAAGATCAAAATAATGATATTTACCGTAAGCGTTTTGCCGATTATAAGTGATAGAATAAATTCTTGACTAATCGAATAAAACGTAGTATAATCAGCCTATCAGAAACATCCGAGAGAAGATATGAAAAATATTTGCGTGTTAGGTTCGGGCGCTTGGGGTACGGCTATATCCTGCGTACTGGCCGAAAACGGTCATAAAGTAAAAATATTCGGCGTCAACGAAGAAGAAATTTCCGACATAAACGTCAACAGAACCAATTCGAGATTTTTCGATTTCGATCTGAAATTATCCGAAAACGTCGTTGCGACGCTCGATTTTGATTTTGCGGCAAAAAACGCCGACGTAATCGTAATAGCGGTTCCGTCGTACGCCATAGAAGATACCGTAAAAAAGATGTTGCCGTATCTTGCCGACGATACGCTGATCGTAAATCTGGCAAAAGGGTTTGACGAATCGACTAAAAAAACCGTAGGGGATTGGATAAGGAGTATGTTGCCGATGAAAAATCGCGGCAATACCGTTTCGCTTTTAGGCCCGACGTTCGCGCTCGAGGTGGCGGAAAAGCAGTTCACTACGATAACCGCTGCGTCGCATAGCAAATCCGCGTGCAAAAGGGTTCAGGATATATTTTCAACTTCTTACTTCAGAGTTTATACTAACAACGACCCGATAGGGGCGGAATATTGTTCCGCGCTTAAAAACGTTATCGCGATAGCCTGCGGGGTTGCGGACGGGCTCGGATGCAAGGTCAATACGCGGGCGGCTCTGATTACCCGAGGTTTAGCCGAAATCACTCACTTCGTCAAGCGTTTGGGCGGCAGAGAGAGTACGTGCTACGGCCTGACCGGCGTAGGGGACCTTACTTTGACCTGTTCGAGTAAGACGTCGAGAAATTATACCGCGGGTTACGAAATAGGCAAAACTTCTTTTGCCGAGTTCAACGCGCATAACGACAAAACCGTCGAGGGGTTGTTTGCCTGTATAATCGCATACGAGTTGGCAGAAGAATTCGGAATTGCCGCTCCGATCGTTCGCTTCGTTTATTCCGTAACCCACGACGGAAAAGACGTAAAAACCGAATTCGACGCCCTGAAAATTCTTATTATAGGGGAAGAATAACGATTTTTCCGAAAAACCGACGATTGCGTTATATAACGTGATCGTCGGTTTTTTTCGGTTATCGTTTGACATATATAGGAAAATATAGTATACTTGTGAAGAATAACTGAACGGAACGGAAAATTACTTGATTTTCTGCGGTTTAACGCGGGTATATGAGATACGATAACCTCGGCGGATTCAAAAGTATAGATAAATTCGTCGGACATAAAATAGATGCCTTAATTAAAAGCGATAAATCTATGCGCTCGCTTTACGCTTTGATGTTTTCGGAAAGCGAAAACGTCATGTTCGAAGAAACGGACGGGTTCAGGATTAAAAAAACGACCTACGGACAAGTCAAAGCGACGATTGAAGAGATTTCGCCCGATATACGTCGGAAAGTCGATTCCGGTAACGGTTCCGTAATAGGCGTATATATGGACAATTGTCCGCTTATGATCGCGGTTTTCTGGGCGATACTCAAAGCGGGTTATAAGCCTCTGCTCATAAATAAGCGTTTGCCCGACGAAACGATAGAAAATACCCTGAAAGAATTGAACGCCGTCGCCGTAGTGTCGGACGGAAAATTTTTTTCGGTAAAGACCGTTAAAGCGTCGGATTTGGGTAAAAATGACGCTATCAGCGACGACGCTGCGTTCGGCGAAGAGTTTTTCGTAATGTCTTCGGGTACCAACTCGGTAAAAGTTTGCGCTTACACTTCGGAACAGGTAATTCCGATTATTAAAAACAGCGCGTATATACTTAAAAAGAATAAAACCATAAAGAAACATTATAACGGCGAGTTGAAATTATTGACCTTGTTGCCGTTTTATCATATTTTCGGTTTCGAGGCGGTTTATCTGTGGTTTGCGTTTTTCTCGCGCACGTTCGTGCTTTTGAAAGATTTAAGCCCCGCGACCGTTCGGAATACAATTAAAAAGCATAAAGTAACGCACGTTTTTGCCGTTCCGTTATTCTGGAACACCGTTAAAAATAAAGCCGTTGCAGAAATTAAAGCGCGCGGCGAAAAAACCGTAAAGAAATTCGAAAAAGGAATATCGGTTTCGTCCGGACTCGGAAATTCGCGTTTAGGCGTAATATTCAAAAACGCAGCGTTCAAAGAGATCAGAGAAAAACTTTTCGGCGAAAGCGTTCGTTGCATGATAAGCGGCGGAAGTCCGATCCCGAAAGAAACTCTTGAATTTTTTAACGGCATAGGTTATTCGTTGGTCAACGGATACGGTATGTCCGAAATCGGCATAACATCGGTCGAACTCTCTTCGAAGTATAAAGATATAACGGATTGCTCGATCGGTAAACCTTTTCCGTCGGTTTCGTATAAGATAGAAAACGGGGTGTTATACGTAAAGGGTTCGTCCGTCGCCTCGTACGTCATCGACGGCGGAAAGAAAATTCCTCTTAAAGACGAATGGTATAAAACCGAAGACCTGGCAACGGAAAGAGGCGGAAGATACTATCTTTCGGGCAGGAAAGACGATCTTATAATATCCGTTACGGGTGAAAATCTTAACCCGAATTTAATCGAAAGAAAACTCTCGGTAGACGGAGTTGAAGAATCCTGCCTTATAGGCGGCGCGGACGGCTCGTTGCCCATGTTTTTAGTATATCCCGGCAAGATAACGGATGAAAATTTTGTAAACGGCGTAACCGAACGAATCAGAATCGCGGCGGAGAAAAACAATCTCGTTTCGCAGATCGGTAAAATCTTAGTCGTAGGTCGGCCGCTTATCGATACCGATGAGTTCAAACTCAACAGAAAACGCATAAAAAACGATTATTACGCGGGAAAGATTAAACCCGTCGAGTATAATAACGCTCATACCGTCGAAAAGACCGACGAACTTACCGAAAAGGTCAGAGAATATTTTGCGATCGCTCTCGGTAAAGACGTAGCCGACGTCGGGTACGATACCGACTTTTTCCTTGACGAAGGCGGAACGAGCATTGATTATTTTGCGTTGATTGCGAAAATTCAACAGGATTACGGCGTGGATTTTCCGTCGACAGCCGAAAACGGTATAAACACCGTCGATGGCGTTGCGAGGTATATAAGAGAGCGGATATGAAAGGCTTTTTTAATTGGTTTGTCAAGATTACGGCGTATCCGATTCAGAAATTGGTTTTCCGCACGAAAATATATTACGAAGACAAAAAAATTCAGTCGCGAAAAATAAAAGTCGCGGCTATGGTCGTATCGAATCACACTTCGGTGTACGATTACGCGGTTGAATTATTCGTATTTTTCTCTAAAACAGTCAATTATCAGATGGCGGAAGTGCTGTTCGATAAAAAGCCTCTCGGCGCGTTTCTTAAAGCGTTGGGCGGGATAAAGGTAGACAGAAACGCGTTCGACTTCGGATTTATCGAAAAATCGAAAGAGATACTCGATCAAGGCGGCGCCGTAGGGGTTTTCCCCGAAAGCAGAATTCCGAAAGAAGGCGAAGAAAGACCGCTCGAATTCAAACCCGGCGCGGCATATCTCGCGTTATACGCATCCGTGCCGATAATTCCCGTGTACACGAACGGCGAATATTTCGGTAAAAAGCGGGCGAGGGTGATAATCGGCAAACCGTTTATGGCAAGCGATTATTACGACGAAGAAAAAACGGAAAAGGAAAATTTAGAGAACATATCCGCGTTATTAAGACGAAGAATCATCGAACTCGGAAGGCTTTTAGATGAAAAACGAAACGGAAAAGGAAAAGAAAAAACGTAAGCCGTGCTATTTCTGGCACGATTTTGCGTGGGCGCTGGCGTATTTGCCGGGATTGTTGTGGTTTCGTCCGAAAAACTATTATATAAGCGATAAGGCAAAGCAAAAAATTAAGGGCGGAGCATTGATCGTGGCAAATCACGTCGGCTTTTACGATCCTGTGTATATGATGATGTCGCTTAATTACAGAAGGCAACATTTCGTCGCCACCAAAGAACTTTTTTCGACCGGATTCAAAAAATTCATATTCGAAAAAATTTTTCTTTGTATCCGTATCGATCGTGAAAGTACGGGCGCTTCTACGTTGAAGTCGGTAATAAACGTGTTAAAACAGGGAGAAGTTGTTTCGATGTTTCCCGAAGGTCATATAAACTTCGACAACACCGATACCATGGCGGCGTTTAAGTCCGGCGTAGTGCTTATGGCTCTGAAAGGCGGATGTCCTATCGTTCCTATGTACATTCAGAAGAGAAAAAATATCTTCAGACGGCAGGTTACCGTATACGGCGAACCCGTTACCGTATCTCTTTCCGAAACGAAATTGCCCGTGATGGAATACATAAACAAAGTTGCGGCAGACCTTCGCGAAAAAGAAATCGAACTTGAAGAATTTTATAAAAACAAAACTAAAAAGAAGGGGTAAAGAATGGAAGCCAATACAAGAGAATACTTCGCGAAATTCGCAAGTAAAGAAACCTTCGATAAAATCGTCGAATATCCGGACGTTATATCAATGTGGAAACATTCGGCAGAGGCGTATCCGAACGACGTTGCCGTTTCAGACGGCGGCAAAAATTATACGTATGCCGAAATCGACGCCGACATTGCGAAATTCAGGACGGTTCTGAAAGAAAGCGGACTTCGTAAGGGCGACAAAGTGGCGTTATACGCTAAAAACTCTTACGATTTCGTAAAAGAATATCTTGCCGCCGTAACTTACGGGCTCGGCGTCGCGATTTTACCCGCGCATCTTCCCGAAGCCGCCGTATTCGGTTGCGTCACGGGATTCGAATTAAAGGCGATTTTAACTCACGAACCGCTCGTAGGCAATACCGAATTCACCGTCGAAAAAAATCCTGCCGTCAAGGTGATAACCGCAGATCAGACTTCGGATAAAGAAACCGACGCCGCAGAAGTCAAAGCAACCGATTTATGCGTAATAATGTTTACGGGCGGCACTACGGGTAAAAGTAAAGGCGTAAAACTTTCGCACGGGGCGGTAATGCAAGGCGCGGTAAACGGCTGTTACGGTTATCCCGACGTGTTCGGGCAAAGATATATGCTCGTACTTCCGTTGTCGCACGTTTTCGGGCTTATCAGAAACCTTATGACTTCGCTCTATACGGGCAGCGCGCTTTTTATATGCCGTAACAATAAAGATATGTTCAAAGACGTTGCGGTATTCAAACCTACGTTTCTGGTCGCAGTACCCGCGCTTGCCGAAATGGCTCTGGGGCTATCCAAGAGATTCGGGAAAAATATGCTCGGCGAAAGCCTTAAATATATAATCTGCGGAGCGGCTACCGTCGCGCCGTATCTCGTAACGGAATATAAAAAGATAGGCATCGCGTTATTCCCCGGTTACGGACTTACCGAATCGGCAAACCTCGTAACGGGTAACGTAGACAATTTCAATAAACCATCGTCTATCGGCGTTCCGTATCCAAATCAGGAATTGAAGATCGTAAACGGCGAACTTTGGTTAAAGGGTAAAAATATGATGGACGGTTACGTCAACCCCGACGACAACGCCGCCGCTTACGAAGACGGTTGGTTCAAAACGGGCGATCTCGTAAAGGTAGACGAAGAAGGTTTTTACTACATAACCGGCAGAATTAAAGAATTGATAATTTTACCGAACGGCGAAAACGTATCTCCTGCGGAAGTCGAGTCGCATTTCAACGAAATACCGTTCGTTCAGGACAGTCAACTTTTCGAGGATATCGACGAAGGAGGAAAACGTTTCCTTGCGCTCGAAATCGTTCCGAGAGCGGCCGTAGTCGCGACTTTGCCCGCAGAAGATAAGGCGGCGTATATGATGAGCGAACTCGAAAGAGTCAATATGACTTTGCCGGGATTTCAGCGCGCCGCGAGAATAGTCATCAGGGATAAAGACTTTGACAGAACTCCGAGTATGAAGATAGCGAGGTACAAAAAATGTTGACGCGAAAAGAAATACTCGAAAAACTCAAATCTATACTCGTAGACATGAATCCGAACGACGCGTCTAAAACCGAAAATATCGGCGAAGACGATAAACTCCTGACGGGGCTGGGAATAGATTCGGTAAGCATGTTGTATATGGTAATCGCCGTCGAAGAAACGTTCGGAATAGAGTTTGATACGGATAAACCGTTCGTTACGGTAGGCGAAGTTATCGATTATATCGAACGTAAAGTCAATGAAATGGCTTCCTGACGAGTGTAAACGCGGCGATATAGTACGCGTAAAAGACGGAGCGTTATATCATTACGGTATTTTCGTCGGCGAAAACGAAATTATTGCTTTCGGTCGTATGCCGTCGTACTATAAAGGCGACGGAAAAGGCGAAAAAATAGTCGTATTGAAAACGACCGCCGAAGAATTTTCCTGCGGCTTATTCGTAGAAAAAGGGATTCCCGAAAAAGACGAGAAAAAGAAACTCCGTAAAGCAGACGAGATCGTCGCCGCCGCAAGAAACAGGCTCGGCGAAGACGGATATAATATTATCCACAACAACTGCGAACATTTCGTCAACGAGTGCGCGTTCGGAGTAAAGAGAAGCGCGCAGGAAGAAGAAATTCGTCGCAAATGGAACGCAAGACCGAGATTAGACGTTTATATATGTCTCGATAAAAGCGCGCCGCAGGCGGAATTCGTTCCAACGATAAGACGGAAATCGATTGAACGCGTAAAAAACGGGAAATTGCTTGAAGAAAAGAGGCTCACCTGGAACGTTTTGACTTACGCTGCCGCCGCTTCTTTCAGGGTTGACTTGAAAGACGTAAAATTCGGACTTAAAAGGAACGGCAAATGGGTTGCGGATAAGTTTTATTTTTCTTTGTCGCATTCGGGCGAGGCGGCGGTTGCCGTCGTTTCCGACGCGACTTGCGGCGTCGATATAGAAAATATCGCAAAGTTCTCAAAAAAATGCGAAGACGAAAGTTTTTGCAAAGCGTTCGCAAAGAAGATCAATTGCGAAACGGCCGATTGTCTGTCGGCGTTGAAAAGTTGGACGGGCAAAGAAAGCGTATATAAAGCGTACGGAAAAGGACGGTTCGCTCCGGGTAAAATTCCGCTTGACGAATACGATATAAATTACCTTAAAATCGGCGATTATCTTTTATCCGTCGTCGGAGAAGGCGAAAGATCAGTCAATTATTTTTTGATAGAAAACGGTAAAAGTCGCAGGGTTTTGAAAGGAGATTACGAGTGCGTATAATAATTATAACGGCAGTATCCGTCGTTGCGTTTCTGCTGCTCGGATTCGTGATTTCTTACGTCGCTGTAAATCGTCTGATGTTCGTAAAATTTTTCAAAAGGCGCGCCGACGAAGACGTTTTGTCCGTATCCCTCGAAGACGGTTATTACGATAATTGCAGGAGCGAGATGAAGGCGGCTGCCGGCGAAATCGAAAAGTTGAGCGGCGAAAGAATTACTACTACGTCAAAAGACGGAATTACGCTTTCGGCAAGATTGTTTTCTTGCGGCAGCGATAAACTCATTATGTTTTTTCACGGCGTCCGTTCTTACCCTCCGTATTGTTTCGGGGTTTTTGCGCTCGAAGCGTATAAAAGGGGTTACGACCTGTTGTTCGTCGATCAGAGAGCGCAATGGGAGAGCGGCGGTAAATATATCACCTACGGTAAGGGAGAAAGCGACGACGTTTTACGTTGGATTGAAAAAATCAGCGACGATAAGATAAAAGAAATTCACCTTTACGGTATTTCTATGGGTGCTTCGACTCTTTGTTACGCTTCGGATAAAATTACCGATAAAAGAGTCAAAAGTATAGTTGCGGATTGCGGTTACACTTCGCCTCGGGAACTTATCGACCATATTCTGAAGAGGCAAAAAGTACCTGAATTTCTCGTTGCCGCCGCATTTCATGCCGGAGAAAAGATTGCGAAAGCGGGTATGAAAGACAAAACGGAAGAACATCTGTCAAAGACGAGTATTCCGATATTCTTCATTCACGGCGAAGACGATACGGTAGTTCCCGCTTCACATTCGGAAAGGAATTTTAACGCTTGCCGGTCAAAAAAAAGGCTTGAAATAGTAAAAAACGCGGGGCACGCTTGCGCGGCCGTGGTCGGCGGAAAAGAATTAAGAGATAAAATATTTTTATTTTTAGGAGATAACAATGAATAAAACTTTCGTAATTTTACCCGACGTTACTTGCGATTTGAGCGAGGAAATAAGAAAAGAATTCGATATAGAGTTCATAAAAGGACATTACAAAACTCCCGACGGACAAGACCGGGTCGCCGATTTAACCTGGGGCGATACGACTTCGGAAGAGTTTTATAAACAGTTGAAACTCGCGCCTAACGATTTTTCGACTTCGCCGCCGAACGTTCAGGAGTGCGCCGACGCTTTTGAAGAAAGGGTTAAAAACGGTTACGGCGTGCTTGCGCTTTCGATTTCTTCGGGTATATCGGGCACTTATAATTTTATGGTCGAAGCGGCTAAACAGGTTAAAGAAAAATATCCCGACGCGCATATAAGAGTCATCGACTCCATGCGTTTCAGTTCGGGTTTCGGTATTATCGCAATTTACGCCTCTTTGCTTCGTAGCGAGGGTAAAACCATAGACGAAGTTGCCGACTGGATAGAGGAAAACAAAAACCGCGTACATCAGGCAGGTTGGCTCGACGATCTCTCGTTCGTTGCAAAAAAAGGCAGAATTACTCAGGCAAAAGCCTTTTTCGGAACGCTTGCGGGCGTAAAGCCGATAGGCGAATTCGACTATAACGGGCTCGTTACGTCGATAGGTAAAGCAAAAGGTGAAAAGCAGGCGTATAAGGCGCTTATCGGCTATATTGATAAGACGATAGAGAACCCGGGAGAACAGATAATTCTTATCGCCACTTCCGACAGGAAGAAGCAGGCGGAAGTTTATAAAGCGATGATCGAAGAGAATTTTCACCCGAAAGCAATATACGTAAACGGCGTATTTCCGTCTTGCGGAATCAACGTCGGTCCCGGACTTATGGCTGCGTATTATTTAGGTAAGCCCATATCGGAAGGACTCGAAGAAGAAAGAAAAATTTTAACGGCGTTGCTTGCCGTAAAATAATCTACGATAAAAAGATATAAAACGGTAACGTACTTATGAAATTACTTAAAAGCAAATGGAAAATGTTTTTGTACGCCTGTTCGGCGATCGGCGTAAACCTGCTCAACCTTATGGTCGGTTCGTTTTTATGCAGCGCGTTGCTCGTAGGCGGGTTCGGTACGAACGCGATAGCAAATCAGACGTTTGAAGGCAAAGATTTGGTCGTCGCCGGCGGATGGGCGGCTTTCGTCCTCGTCGCGAAGATTATAGACGGTGTTATCGACATCCCTATGGCTACGTTTACCGATAACTTGCGTTCCAAATGGGGGCGCAGGCGTCCGACGATTTTAATCGGTCTGATAATTTTAATTTTCTCTTACGCGGCGTTTGCGTTGTTTACTCCGAATACGGCGGGTGTATCATGGCTTAATACCGTTTATTACGGAATAACGCTCTGCATATTCTATTGCTCGTATACGCTTACTATGGTAAGTTATTACGCAACGTTTACCGAAATAGTCGATAACGAACAAGACCGGAACTTCATATCCAACGTAAAATCGGTATGCGATATAGTTTACTTCATCATCGGTTACGTAGTAGTCGGATTGATACTTAAAGGACTTAATATCCGCTACGTGGCGCTGGTGGTTTTACCGCTCGTTTTGTTTATGCTTATTCCGCTCTTTATGATAAAAGAGCAGTCAACCGAAAACGGAGTAATAAGGGAAAACGGAGAAAAAGAGGAAACGGTAAATTTATTCAAATCGATAGTCTACACTCTTAAAAACAAAGACTTTATATGCTGGATGGTAGTTTATTTCTTCCTGACGTTCGGCGTACAATTGTATTTAGGCGGAATAAACGAATACTTCTCTTACACGGGTATGAGCATGATGCTCGTGATGATTGCGGCTTTCGCGCCCGTTCCCGCAACTTTGTTTTTGTATAACGGCATTATCAGAAAGAAAGGTTTCAGATTTGCCATACAATACGTTTTATTGATATTCGCATTGTCTATGGCTGCGCTTTTCGGGGCGTATTATATTCCGAGCGTAACCGCAAAGAAAATAATATCGATATTCGGCGGACTTATTTGTTCCTTCGCCGTGGGGGCGATTTTCTCGGTTGCGTATTCTATCCCGTCGCAACTCGCCGCCGACGACGAGGCGAGAACGGGAATTTCTCATTCTGCCATGTACTTTGCCGTACAAGGCTTGTTTGCCGGTATAGCAAGCGGGCTTGCTACAGGCGCCGTACTCGTCGCGCTTAAAAAGACGCAGACAATCGAATTTATGACACTGATTTCGTCGATAGGTTGCGTCGTCGCATTCGCGTTCACGTATATACTTCCGCAATCTATCGTGAATTTAGGTAAAGAAAAGAAAGAACTCGTCAATATTGAAGAACAAGTCGAACGATAATGAAACTCGAAAGAATTAACGGCGTAATTTTTGAAGCCATGGTAAAAGGCGGCTACAATAATCTATGCCTTCACGAAAAAGAAATAAACGACATGAATATTTTTCCCGTACCGGACGGAGATACGGGATATAATATGCGAATGACGCTCGAAAACGGCATTAAACACGCGCGATCGAATAAACACCTCGGCGAATACCTGAATGAGTTAAACCACGGTATGTTGCTCGGCGCAAGAGGAAACTCCGGGGTTATATTGTCGCAATTGTTTCACGGTATGTCCGTCGAACTCGAACGCAAAAGCATAGTCGACGCGGGCGAACTTCGCGACGCGCTCGTAAGGGCTTATAAAACCGCTTACGCCGCAGTCGCTCACCCGGTCGAAGGTACGATTCTGACCGTGGCGAGAGAAGGTATAGAAAACGTCCGTTCGCAGGTAAGGCGCGGCACTACCGTAGATATGGTAATGTCTATGTATCTTGCCGAAATGCGTAAATCCGTCAAGAATACTCCCGAAATACTGAAAGTATTGAAAGACGCTGGAGTTCTCGACAGCGGCGCGGTAGGGTATATAACCGTCGTTGACGGTATGACGAGGGCGATGTACGGTGAAAAAATCGTATCCGACGGCGCAAAAAACTTAACCGAAAAGGCGGTTGACGTAACGAATTCGTTTAACGAAACTTCCGTGTTCGCATACGGTTATTGCACCGAATTTTTGTTACAACTCCTAAACGCGAAAACCGACGCTTATTCGTTTAATCCGAACGATTTTATCAAAGAATTGTCTGCTATGGGCAATTCGCTCGTCGTTATCCGTTCGGGGTCGATAGTAAAAGTGCATATTCATACGTTCGAACCCGAAAACGTAATACGCTCCGCAAGGCGTTACGGCGAATTTATATCTTTCAAGCTCGAAAACATGCAAGTGCAACACAGCGAATTCGAGAACGGAAAAGCCGAACGCGAAGTCGCGCTCTCTGCCTCCGACGACGATCTGTATACCGCTAAAAAGATTGACCGTACCGCGGAGCATAAACCGCTTGCTGTGGTTGCCGTGGCGGACGGAAGCGGAATAACCGAAATTCTGAAAAGTTGCGGCGCAGACGTCGTGCTTCCGGGCGGACAGACTATGAATACGTCCGCCGAAGACTTCGTCGCGGCGTATAAAAGCCTTAACGCGGATAAAATAGTCGTTTTGCCAGACAACGGCAATATCGAACAGGCGGCATTGCAGGCGGCGGAAATAAGCGAACTCGGCGATAAAATAGTCGTGATTCCCACGAAATCGGTAATCGAAGGTTATTACGCTCTGGCGATCGGTTCGCCTGAAATAGAGGATAACGACGAACGTATTGCCGCAATGAAAGACGGAGCGGAAAGTATATTGACGGTTTCCGTCGCCATGGCGGTTAAAGATTACGTCGGCAACGGTTTGTCTTGCCGTAAGGGCGATTATTTGGGTTTTATCGGAAAGAAACTCGTTTCCGCAGAAAAAGATCGGGATACCGCGCTCGTAAAAACGTTGAAAGCGGTTGAAAATTTGGAAGATAAAAGTACTTTTATCGTGCTTAAAGGCGCAAAGATAAGCGAGAACGACGAAGAAAAGTTAAGTAAATCGCTCGAAGAAGAATTTTATGATATAAGCGCGGAATTTCTCGACGGCGGGCAAAAAATTTACGATTATATAGTAGGCGTCGTATGATAGCGTTATATATTTGTTCCGGTATTATAGGCGCGGCTCTCGTCCTGTACGTTTTTCCGAATTTACTTATAGCGTCGGTATTATACCGGATATTACTCGTCCGCACGAGCAAGAAAAAGTGGTCGAGAAATTGTAGTTGGGAAGACGAGGAACAAAAGAAGATGTTCGCTCTCGGAGAGGAGTGGGGCAAAGAACGCGAAAAGTATCACGAAAGAGTTTCGGTTAAAAGCGGAAAATTCACTCTCGTCGGCGAGTATTTCGATTTCGGTTACGAAAAAGCCGTAATTATTATTCCCGGCAGAATGGAAACGTGCGTGTATTCGTATTATTTTGCCGATCCTTACGAAAAACTCGGCTATAACGTGCTTGCCGTAGACAATCGCGCTCACGGTTTGTCCGACGGTAAATATAATACGCTCGGGTTAAAAGAATATAAAGATATAATCGAATGGGCTAAGTTTTTGCACGATGACAGAAAAATAAATAAAATCTGGATTCACGGTATATGTATAGGCGCTGCCACCGCGCTTAACGCCTTCGTATCCGACGAAGCCCCCGATTATCTCGAAGGGCTCACAAACGACGGTATGTATCTCAATTTCGGCGATATGCTCGAAAAACGTATCAGAGAAAGAGGACACGCCGTTCACCCTTGCGTGGATATCGTAATGCAGTTGATTAAAGTTCACGCAGGCAAAAATCCGGCGAAATGCGGACCTATAAGTTGCATAGATAAAATGCGTAAGCCTATGCTTTTTATTTACAGCGGAGAAGACGTGTATTCCGATAAAGAATCCGTCGGGAAGTTGTTTGAAAAGTGCGGGGCGGAAGATAAAAAACTCGTCTGGTTCGACAAAGGCATACATTCGCACATACGCGTAAACGCAGAAGAAAAATACGACGAAACGATAATTGATTTCGTTAAAGAAGTTACGCATGAATAAGGTCGCGTTTTTTACGACCGACGTCGAATCTTTTTTCGATACGAGTTGCGTGAAAGAAAAGGGGATACGGTTAGATAAAAATCACGACGGCGCAGAAGGTTTTGCCGCTTATCTGTCGTTGCTTGACGAATACGATATTCGCGCGACTTTGTTTCTGACGGTCGATACGGCAAATCGCTGGCAGGAAATTTTGAAAAAAGCGTTAAAAAACGGACATCGGCTTGCGGTACACGCTTATAACCATGAAGACGTTACGCGCTTTTCGTCCGAGGAGTTTATAAGCGACGTAACGAAAGCGAAAAATATCGTCGAGGAAATCTACGGGATAAAAGTCGCGGGTTACAGAGCGCCGTGTTTCGGTATAAACGAAAGTAAGATAGAAATACTTAAAAGCGCGGGTTACGGTTACGATTCGAGCGCACTTAACTTCGGGAATGCTTTTCGCTCCGATTGTCTGCCGCTCGGAAAGTACGATAAAATCAACGACGCGGTTTACGAAAAAGACGGATTTTTCGAAGTTAAGCCGTGCGTGGCGAAAACGTTTTTCGGTCGGATACCCGTCTGCGGAGGAGGCTATTTAAGGCTTGCCCCGTGGGCGACGGTAAAACCGTCGGTTAAAAAATATATAAAAAACGCAAACGCGTATTTGTTTTACGTTCACCCGTTCGAAACTTATTGCGGCAAATTGCCGAAATATAAAGAGTTGTCTTTGTTTGAAAGGTTGTTCGTATCGCGCGGGCGTAAGTCGTATCTTAAAAAAATACGTAATATAATAGAAATGCTTATAAAAAACGGCTATGAATTTTCAAGCATAGAAGATTATCTGACCGACTTAAAAGAAAATCATGGGAGAATAAATGCAAGATAAGAAAAAGGGCGGAGGGCTGATGAAGATAGTCGACGCGCTCGAAAAAGCGGAAAAGAAACGCGCGGTCGCGCAGACGATAGTCGCGGCTACGGGGCTCGGACTGGCGAGCGTTATCGGAATGTTGACTCTGTACGATTCGTTCTTTCCGAGGAACGAACGCCCCGATTACGAAGTTACGCCGGGCGTCAGATGTTATCAGACTATGAACGACCCGCCGCAACGTGAAGAATTGTCGTTTATGTCAAACGACGCCGAATTAAAGGGGTATTATTACGAAGCGAGTCCGTCTAAAGGCTTGGTGATAGTCGTACACGGTTTTCATTCGGGGGCGGACGATTATTTGCCGATAATACGCTATTTCGTAAATAACGAATATTCGGTTTTCGCCTACGACGGCAGAGGTGTTTACGATTCGGGCGGCGATTCGACGGTCGGATTTTGTCAGTCGCTCGTCGATCTCGATAACGCGCTAACTTTCGTCGAGCATTCGCCGGTATTGGGCGGTTATAAAAGATTTTTGTTCGGGCACTCGTGCGGCGGCTACGCGGTAACTTCCGTACTTGAATTGCATAAGGGCATAAGCGCGTGCGCGGCGATCGCTCCCGTAAACAACTGTTATACGCTTATTTTAGACAAGGGAAAGCAATACGCCGGCGCGTTTGCGGACGGCGGATTACCGAAGACTTTTATTAACGCTTATCAACGGATACTTTTCGGTAAATATTCGAAATGCAGCGGCGTAAGAGGTATAAATTCGGTAGATATACCCGTGCTGATTGCTCATGGGACAGACGACAAAATTATTTCGTTCGACGGGCAGTCGATTATATCACGCCAAAACGAGATAACGAATCCCAACGTTAGATATTACGTAGGGACGGGGCTTCTCGGCGGACACGACGGTATATGGCATTCCGAAAGGTCTGCCGAGTACAGACAAAAGGTCGCCGGCGATTTGAAAAAGTTGAAAGATATAAAGGGCGGCGAATTTTCCGTAAACGAACTTACGGATTTTTATTCGGAAGTCGACGACGAATTGTATAGCGAAATAAATTACGAACTTATGGCGGACGTATTAAAAACGTACGATTCCGCCTTAAAATAAAATCAAAAGGAGTTAAAATTATGTACTGTAAAAAATGCGGAAAGAAACTTGATTACGACGGCGATCTTTGCGAAGAATGCCGTAACCGGGAACTCGTTTACGGCGACGAAGAAAAGAAAGCCGAAACAGAAACGACGTCAACGACGTACGATCCGTTTGACGAGCCGTCTGTCGGCGTAAATCCTGCTTCCGGAAACGGTAACGCTACGTACGTTCCCGATAACGGCGACAGAATGCACGGTTTCGGTAAAGCGTTGACCGCGGCTATTTTAAGTGAAGTAGCAGTGGTTTTTGCCTATCTCGGAGTTTACGCCTGCATACTTTCGGTTGCGCTCGGAGTATTCCTTATTCTCGCAACCATCGCAATGGCGGTCATTTCTCTCGTCTTCGGTATTCAATCGATTAAGACTTTCGTTGCGGATAAAAACGCCGGTAAGGTGAAACCGATAGCGACTCTCGTATGCGGAATAGCAGGCGTAGTCGCCGCCGCCGTTGCTTTATTCGTTCTCGTCGTTGTCGGCTTCGTAGTCGGCATTGTTCTCGGTTCCGTTGTGCCCCCCGTTTCTGCGTATATTGATTAAATAGTTATGAAATACAAGAGATTCGGCGTAATGCTCGATTGTTCGCGCAACGCCGTCATGAAAGTAAGTAAACTTAAAGAATTTATCGATTTTTTATCGAAAGCGGGATATAACGCGCTCGAACTCTATCTCGAAGATACCTACGAAGTCGAAGGAGAACCTTATTTCGGCTATATGAGAGGTAGGTATACGATAGAAGAAATCCGCGAAGTCGACGCGTATGCGAAAAAATGCGGAGTAGAACTTATTCCGGCTATTCAGACTCTTGCGCATTTTACAAATCTCGTGAAACTGCCGCAGTTTGCCGATATCGTCGACGTAAACGACATATTGCTTATCGATGCCGATAGAACATACGAACTTATCGATAAAATGTTTTCGTCGCTGTCGAAAGCGTTTTCGACGCGTGAAATAAATATCGGTATGGACGAAGCGCATCTGGTAGGGTTGGGCAAATATCTCGACTTACACGGTTATACGAATCGTTACGAGATATTGCTCCGTCATTTGAACAAGGTTGCCGGTATCGCCGAAAAATACGGCTTCAACGCGCACATGTGGAGCGATATGTTCTTCCGTCTTAACAATCACGGTAATTATTACGGCAGAGGATTGACGGTTTCAGAAGATATTTGCAGAAACGTTCCCGAAAACGTAGCGCCCGTGTACTGGGATTATTACCATACCGACGAAGCCGATTACGACGCCATGATAACTTCGCATAAAGCGTTCGGAAGAGAACTCTGGTTCGCGGGCGGAGCGTGGAGTTGGGTAGGATTTACGCCGCATAACGACTTTACCTTAAAAAGTATGCTTCCAGCAATGCGCAGCGTAAGAAGAAACGGCGTAGACAACGTTATAATTACCATGTGGGGCGATAACGGCGGCGAATGTTCGTTTTTCTCGCTTTTACCGTCGCTCTACGCCGTAAGGAGTTTCGCAGACGGAGTTGAGGATATAGACGAGATAAAAAAGAACTTCGACAAAACCTTCGGAATTTCTTTCGATTCGCTTATGACGCTCGATATTCCCGATCGTTTGCCCGTAAGACATTGCGAGGTTGAAATACCGAGTAAAATATTCTTGTATTGCGACCCGTTTATGGGGTTGTTCGACGACCGCGTCGACGCATTGGGCGTTATCCCGTACGGAGAATACGCGAAAAAACTCGACGAGGCAAAAAATTCGGCAAAGCGTTACGGATATATTTTCGAAGCGTTGTCGGATTTATGCTCGGTACTCGAATTAAAATACGACTTGGGTGTAAGGATAAGAAAAGCGTATCGGTCGGGCAATAAGGCGGTTCTTGAAGAACTTGCAAACGAAATGACTACTATTACGGAAAGGCTTGATAGATTTTATAATTCGTTTTCGAATTTGTGGTATACCGAAAATAAGCCTTTCGGGTTCGAAGTACAGGACGCCCGTATCGGCGGTCTCAGATTAAGAATACAGGCTTGCAAAAAACGGATAGAAGATTACCTGCAAGGCAAGATCGCCAAAATCGACGAACTTGAAACGGATATACTGCCGCACAGAAATAATGCCGATCTCATGTATAATTTTTATCGCGGGCTCGTATCGTTCGGCGAACTGTAATAAAAACGTACCGCTCCGTTAATGCGGAGCGGTACGTTTTTCTGCTTGTTTTAATGTCGTCCGTCGTCCAGATTCGTCATGCCGAACATTTTTGCGTATTGCGACGGGGTATATCCGGTTTGCTCTTTGAAAAAAGAACAGAAAGTCGATTGGGCGGTAAATCCTATCTGAGCGGCGATAAAGTCGTTCGTGTAGTTAGAGTTTGTCAACAGGCGTTTTGCATACGCAACGCGTTGATTTCTTAAATATTCGAATGGAGTAACGCCGACTTCTTGTTTGAAGATTCCTATCAGATGAGAATAAGAATAGTTCGCCCGCGCGATTAAATCGGAAAGAGGTATAGTCAGATTTTCTGGTTTGGAGAGCAGGTGTAAAAGAGCGTCTACGCCTTTCGAGTAAGATTTTTTCGGATTTTGCCCGGCAAACTCTATAAGAGCGTCCGTCATAACAAGGAGTAATCTGTCGCATGCAGGATAAAAGTCTGCGCCGGGTACGCTCCACCTTAAATAGTCGCTAGGATTTTTTTCGGTAAATCTATATAAAACGACGGCGGAAGGTCGGCTTTCTTTTCTTCGATCAGTTTATCTTTTGCCGCCGATACGAAATAGGTGTCGGTTATACGCTTTACCTGCGCGCGAAACGTTTTGGAAGTCTGAATTTCGATATATTGCGGTTTTTTAAGTTTTTCGAGTATGTCCGAAGAAAGAACGCTTAAAAATTGAGAGAAGTAATCTGCTTTTATGCAAAAATTGATATACGAAGAGTTCGCTTCGAGTTTCTTCGTGCAGTGCGAATCTTCCGGTCTTAACACGTTCAGGTAACCGGGTTGTTGTATAAGCGTTACGCCGTTTATTTCGTGTTCGTAACTTCCGTTCGTAATAAAATTGAATTCCCAGAATCCGTCGTGATCGTGGATATAGGGATAGTCGCCCGTTCTTATGAAAAAATGCATCAGATAGCGATTTTCGGAAAACCGACCTTCCGGCGTCGGCATTTTTTCATGCATATAAACCCCTCCGTCGAGGCGATTGTCGAATAAAAAGCCTCGTCGACTTAATAATATCACTTACAATCGGGTTTGTCAACGCCGAAACGATAAAAATAAGCAAATTTCTAAATAAAAAAAGCATATTTCTTATTGAAATCTTAAGCATTAAATGTTAAAATATATAACGGGTAGCCGATCAATCCGAATATGCCGGACGAGAAGTTGCCAAAAGTACGGAAACAGCGACGTTTCGGCAAGGTTAGTATTATTCTTGCCCGGCATACCGTAAAAGCAAACCGGTGAAAAATGGATAAATTCAACGCGATAGCGAATACGAAGATCATAGAACGCGAAGGCATATTTTGCAGAGAACCCGAACCGTTCGAAGAAAAACTCGTAAAACTCGAAAATTCGAACGAAAAATTCGATTTTACCGAAAATATTTCGACGAAAGAAGAGTTATACGCTCTTTTAGACGAAGAGAGAAAGAGAGTTAAACCGTTTCTCGCGGATTATTGCCGCATAAAAGACAAAGGCGTAACTCGTCGTGAAATAAAAGAATTCGAAGCAGGCGGTAAAACCGTCGTTATTCCCGATTACGGCGGACCTACGGGTAACGCCGTTAAAACGTACGTTCATAAATTCGATCTCGATAAAAAAGAAAACAAGCACTACCGCATATATTTTCAATCGGTAGACTATATCGCTTTCGTGTATATAAACGGCTGTTGCGTCGGAACTCACGAGGGCTTTTTCGGCTCGTTTTTCTTCGATATAACAAACGACGTCAAAAGCGGCGAAAACGAACTTAAAATCGTAGTTAAAAACGATTTCGTTTATCTCGGAAACGAACATCAATGGGGCGGCGAGGCCGTTCAGGGGGATAAATTATACGCTGCCACGGGTCCCGGATGGGACGATCCCGAACAAGGGTGGCACCATTGCCCTCCGGGATTCGGCATAATCGGAAAAGTATACCTTGACGAATGCGACGATTTTTTCATCAACGATATATTTGTTCGCGTCTTACCCGATTTTTCGCTTGAAGCGTGGGTCGACGTGTACGATTTTACTTACGACGGTAAGGATATAGATTTGTCCGTAAGCGTTTACGGGCAGAATTTTGAAAAAATCGTATTCGAAAACATGCAGGTCGATCTCGGCGCGAAAACCAAAGTAAAAAACAAGAATAATATTTTCAAAGTTCCGTTTAAGATTAAAGACGCTAAAATCTGGAATAACGATACGCCGTGGCTTTATAAAATCGTCGTAGAAGTCAGATACGGCGATATAGTTCAGGTTAAAACCCGTCAATTCGGCGTAAGAACTTTTACGCAGGACGTAGTCAACGTACCGAAAGGCAGATTTTATCTCAACGGTAATGAGATAAAACTTCGCGGAGCGAACACTATGGGGTTCGAACAGCAAGACGTAATGAACGGCAATTTTAATCAACTTATCGACGATATATTGCTGGCTAAACTTTGCAATATGAACTTTTTGCGCTTGACTCAACGCCCCGTTCAGGAAGAGATTTACGATTATTGCGATAGATTGGGTATTATGATTCAGACCGATTTGCCGCTGTTCGGCGTAATGCGTAAAACGAAATTCGCCGAAGGCGTAAGACAAGCCGAAGAGATGGAAAAACTCGTGCGGTCGCATCCTTGTTGTATAGTCGATACTTTTATAAACGAGCCTTTCGCCAACGGAAGGGACGAGCCTCACAGACATATGACCCGCGACGAGATGGAAGATTTTTTTGCGGCGTGTAAATTAGTCATAAAACTCAACAATCCCGAACGAGTCGTAAAGTCCGTCGACGGCGATTACGATCCGCCTTGCGATGATATGCCCGATAACCATTGTTATAACTTCTGGTATAACAATCATGCGGTTTTACTTGGCAGATATATAAAGGGCTATTGGCTTAAAATCAAAAAAGACTGGTGTTACGGTTGCGGCGAATTCGGAACGGAAGGTTTAGACCCCGTCGATCTTATGAAACGTCGTTATCCGAAAGAGTGGATAAGAGAACCGTTCGACCCGTGCAATATACTGAAATCACAAACCGGTACGAACGGCAGAGTTTTTTACCCGAAACAAAATTCGATCGAAGAATGGGTAGAAGCAAGTCAGAATTACCAAGCGTTTGCGGATAAAATGCAAGCCGAATTTTTCCGTCGCGATCCGCTGTGCGTATCGTTCGCCGTTCATCTGTTTATCGACGCATGGCCTGCGGGCTGGATGAAGACCATTATGGACTGTGAAAGAACGCCAAAAAAAGCGTATTTTGCATACCGTAACGCTTTAACGCCCGTATTGCTTTCGTTCAGAACGGACAGAACGACTTTCTACGACGGCGAAACGGTTAAAATCGAAAGTTTTCTTTCAAACGACCTCAATTCCGACGTAAACGGAACGGTAACTTACGTTTTGGTAAATTCCCGCGGAGAAACCGTGCTTTCCAAGACCGAAAAAATCGGTCAGAAGGCTTGCGGAACGGGTTACGTTCATACGGTCGAATTCAAAATCGACGGCGTCGAAGACAGAGAAAAATTTACGCTTAAAGGATATTTCACCGACGGCAAGAACGAAAGCACGAACGAACTCGCAGTGGAAATTTTCGGAAACACCGATTACGAGGAAGACCCCGATATAGAAGTGATAGAACTTAACGAGCGTAAAGATCATTTCGTGGCGGGCGGAAGAATCAACGTATACGACAATTCATGGTCGGGCGGGGTATTCTTTATCGAAATTCCGCAGAACGAATTGTTTGCGGGCATACTCAAAAAGGACGACATCCGTTTCCTTTACAACAAAGAAAAAGATCAGATCGATTACGTAAACGAAAATTCGATGAAGACCACCGAAGACTTCAAGCCGATTCTGACCAAATACAAATATACGCCGTGGAACGACGATCGCGAAGATATAATTTCGTATAAGCGCGTCGGCAAAAAGATTATCGTGGTTACTACGATATATCTTCGTCTGGAAAACCCCGCAATAAAACTTTTACTTAAAGCGATTCATACCAACCTTAAAAAATATCTGGAGATTATCAAAAAATGAGTAAAGTTTTGACTTTATCGAAAAAACAACTCGAATATCTCGAATGGGAATTCGGTGTGTTTTTTCATTTCGGAATCCGTAGTTTCTATCCCGGGCATAAAGACTGGGACGGGCTTGACATGCCGCTTTCGGGGTTTAATCCGACCGATCTTAACGCAGACGAATGGTGTCAGACCGCTAAAAATGCGGGCGCGACATACGTATTATTGACTTGTAAACATCACGACGGTTTTGCGCTCTGGCAGTCCGAGTATACCGAATACGGAGTTAAAAATACTCCGTGGAAGGGCGGTAAGGGCGACGTCGTAAGAGAATACGTCGACGCCGCGAGAAGAGCGGGACTTAAAGTAGGTTTATACTATTCTCCCGCGCAGTGGGGCACGACTGCCGTAAAATTCGAAAACGGTAAAGAATATGACGATTATTTCATAAATCAGATTTCCGAATTACTCACCGGTTACGGCAAAATAGATTACCTTTGGTTTGACGGTTGCGGCTCGGAAGACCACGAGTACGACAAAAAAAGAATAGTCAACGAAATATTCAGACTTCAACCCGATATTCTGACTTTTTGCAATGCGGACTGGTATCCCACGGTAAGGTGGATAGGCAACGAAGACGGTTACGCTTCGATGAATAATCCGCTCGTCGTGAGAAGCATAT
>FR898414.1:53022-62102 GCA_000437515.1 Acidiphilium sp. CAG:727
GAAGGCGGACCCTTTTCCCGAAGACACGTGCATACCCGCCGAGTGTGACGCCAAAATGCGCAACAGTTGGTTTTTCGATAACAATGAAGACACGCTTAAATCTTTGGATGAACTTTTCGGAATGTACGAAGCCTCCGTCGGCAACGGGTCTAATTTTCTTCTGAATATCTCGCCCGACGATCGCGGAAGGCTGCCCGAAGCGGATAAAAACAGACTTCTGGAACTCGGCGAAAAAATCAGAAAATACGAAACTCCGACGGGCGGTTTCGGCAACGCGTATAAAGACGGCGAGAAAGAGTATTCGATCAAAGCCGCCGAATACGACATGCCGTGGGGAACGCGAGGTAAAAATCCGCAAGTTATAAACAGAATAGTTATCGAAGAGGATTTGACGGACGGACAAAACGTTAAAGCGTTTGACGTATATTTTTATCCGTCGGTATATAAAGACAGAAAATTACTCGTTTACCGCGGGGCAACGATCGGCAGAAAAACAATTTGTCATATTCCCGCGATATACGCCTCGAAAATCACCGTCGAGATAACGGAGTCGGACGGCGAAGCGAAAATAAAATCCATCAAGACGTATAAGGTGAATTAAAATGAGTTTAAGTAAAGATTTCGTATGGGGCGCGGCAACCGCGGCGTTTCAGATAGAAGGCGCGTATAACGAGGGCGGAAGAGGACCGAGCATCTGGGATAGTCCTTATTCCGACGGTCACGTCGTCGGCAATATGAACGGCAACGTGGCGACCGATCACTATCATCGCTATAAAGAAGACGTAGCGTTAATGCAAAAAATGGGTCTTAAAAACTACCGTTTTTCGGTTAGTTGGTCAAGACTTATCAACGTAAAAACGGGAAAAATCAACGAAGACGGCAAGAAATTTTATCTCGATTTGGTAAAGGAACTTAAAAACGCGCGTATCGAACCGTGGGTTACGATATACCACTGGGATTTGCCGATAGAATATCATGAAAAAGGCGGCTTTTTATGGGACGGTATAAGCGACGTTTTTGCCTCCTACGCCGCTACGGTCGTAGACGTTTTCGGGGATAGCGTTAAAAATTATTTTATTTTCAACGAGCCGCAATGCGTTATAGAAGAAGGGTACGTTTCCGGCAATCACGCTCCTTTTTTACGCCTTCCGCGTAAAGAAGTTTTCAAAGCGGCGCATAACGTGCTTTTATGTATAGGTAAAGCGGAAAAGGCTATGCGTAAAACCGCCGGACATAAATTGAATCTCGGATTTTCTCCGTGTTTCGCTCCTGCCGTTCCGACGGATAAGCGCGACGAAAAAGTCGTCGAAGAGTATCAATTTACTCCGAACGGCGAATTTTACGACGGTTGTTACTTTACCGACGCCGTTATTAAAGGTAAATTCCCGGATAATTATAAAAAATGGTTCGATGAGAACGATTATTATCCGTCCGACGAAGATTTGAAGATAATCAAATGCGATCTTGATTTTTTCGGCTTTAATTTTTATCGCGGATTTTTCGTTAAAAATACCGAAAAAGGCATAAAAAGAATGCCGATTTCACCGACAGACGATCTTACCGCTATGGACTGGCAGGTTACGCCCGAAGCGATTGAATACGTAGCGAAATATTATTACGAAAGGTATCGTTTGCCGCTTATCGTCGCCGAAAACGGAGTGGCTATATCCGAATGGAAAACTCTCGACGGCAGCATACCCGACTATATGCGTATCGATTATATGAAAAGGCATATCGATGCGATAAAGAAAATAGCCGAAAAGTATTCGGTTATCGGGTATTTCTATTGGACGCTTTTAGATAATTTCGAATGGTCGCTCGGTTACACCAGACGTTTCGGACTTATTTACGTCGATTATAAAACTCAGGAAAGAACGCTTAAAAAGAGCGCGTATTGGTATAAAAAAGTAATCGAAACTAACGGAGAAACGGATTTCGAGGTATAATTAAAGAGGTATAATTAAATGAACGATTTCGAAAAGATAATAGACGCTGTCAAGGCGTTGAAAGCGAGTGATGAGTCGAGAAAAGAAGGTAAACTTCCTTCCGGCAGTTATTTTTTGAATAAAGACGACGTCGTGTGCTTTCCGCGCGATTTCGGCGACGCGAGAAGACCGTATTCGTGCGACGGGTTGATACTTTGGGCGTATTCTTCGGGCAATATAAAAATCGAAGAAAGCACTTTTACCGTAACCGAAGATTTCGACCGCGGAGCGCAGCCTAAAACGGCGTTTTATTTCGGCAAGGCAGCCGACGGCGAATATATTCCGATTTCCGTAAGCGGGGTCGGGATAAATGACCGCGAAAAGAACGTTGAAAGGTATTGCGTTTACACAGACGGCGGTGCGTATTATATCGCCGAAAGCGAAAACCTTATCGGCGGACTGAAAAGTTTCGTTGACGAAAATAAAAACGTTCGTTTCGACGTATGGGTTAAAAATAAATCCGCAAAGACCGAAAAAACGTATATATCGGCATATTTCGATTTGCTTCTTAAACGTAAACCGAACGAGGGGTTCGAGGATAAATGGTACAGACTGGTCGAAACGACTGACGACGGATTTTCTATCCACGTCACGGAATATTTAGACCGTACCACTTGTCTTAACCATTACGCCTACGTAAAGCGAATATGTGATAAAAAGACTTATTCGACCACTTCCGCTACGAACTTCAAAGGCAGACAACACGCTTCGCTGCCATCAGCCAAATCGCTTAAAACGGGCGTAATAGATAATCCGAAAAGTAAAACTTTATTTACCGAGGCGGGCGTAGAGGCCGACTTAACGCCGCTCGAATTAAAAGCGGGCGAAAGTGCGGCAATTACTTATCTCGTTGCGATTTCGGATTCCAAAGAAAAGTGCGCGTCGCATTCGTGTTCAAACCCGCAAACGAAAAGGGAATATAACGATACGTTCGGGAATATACCCGAAGTCAATCTTGCGGGTAATCCGTACGGCGTCAGCGATTTTGCGTTTTCTTCGTTCGTCAGAAGCGTAATGAAGCAGACCGAATTCTGCGCAAGGTCGAAGAACTACGCGGGCGCTCTCATAGGCGTAAGAGATATATTCCAACAACTCGAAGCCGCGCTTATCTGGATACCCGAATACACCCGTAAAAAAATAGTCGAAGCCCTGAATTTTATCGGCGACGACGGGCGCGCCCCGAGGCAATATTCTTACCCCGACAATCCGAGCGTTTTACCCGAAATGGATTTACGCGAATTTATCGATCAGGGCGTATGGGTTATTTCTACGGTTTACACGTACTTGTCTTTTACCGGCGATTATACGATATTGGACGAGGTTTGCGGTTACTATAAATTCAGCGGCAACAAAGTGGATTTTTCAGACCGCAGAGATACGGTTCTGGATCACCTTATTGCGATTACCGATTTTCTCGTTTCTGCAATCGACGTAGAAACCGGTTGTCTTCGCGCGCTTTACGGCGACTGGAACGACGCTCTCGACGGGCTCGGTAAGACCAAGGACGAAAATAAAAAATTCGGCAGCGGCGTTTCGGTTATGGCTACCATGCAACTTTATAAAAATCTCGGCGAAATTACGGAGATTATCGAAAAGTGCGGCAAGTACGCAGAAAAAATCGAGAGTTACGCGAAGGTAAAACGAAATATTGAAAACGGTGTGGAAAAATACGCCATCGTCGAAAAAGACGGAATCAAAAAAATCGTACACGGTTGGGGCGACAAATTGTCGTTCAAAGTGGGTAGTTTTTGCGATAACGACGGTTTATCGAGAGACAGCGCGACTTCCGACGCGTTTTTCGTTCTGTCGGGGATGATTGAAAAATTCCCGGAAATGAAGGAGCAAATAATCGCCGCGTATAAACGACTTGATTCTAAATACGGCATAAAGACTTTCGAACCGTATTTTGCGCCTGATAATAAAGAGGTCGGAAGAATTACGCATTTACCGAAAGGCACGGCAGAAAACGCGGCGACTTATATTCACGCAACGCTTTTTGCGATATGGTCGCTTTTCAACGTCGGCGAAGACGAAGAAGCATGGAAACAGATAGGCAAAATTTTACCTCTCACTCATGATTTTATATCTACTACGCCTTTCGTTATGCCTAACTCTTATATTTACAACGAAGAATACGGCTTCGACGGAGAATCTATGAGCGATTGGTTTACGGGCAGCGGGTGCGTGCTTGTAAAGGTTCTTTTCTTCTGCGTATTCGGCGTAAAGGCAAACCTTGACGGGCTTACCGTAAACCCGCCGAAAGAAATACCTTTCAAAGAAATGAGTACCGAAATACGCGTAAAAGGCGGCATATTGCATATAGTTTATAAAAAGACTTCCGTCGGACGACGCAAAATACTCGTGAACGGAATCGAAGTAAAATCGGTCGTTTTAACCAACGCCGACGTTTGCGGTAAAACCTTAAAAATCGAGATTTCGGAATAAAAGTAAACGTAAAGACGATTTATATATTTTCACGTTCGTTTTTATGGACAACACCGTTAAAAAGTGGTAAAAAAATACGGTGGCAGGTAAAAATTAAAAAATCAGAAAGGGGTACCCCTTTCTCGTCTTCGACGAGAAATCGCCTTAATTGCGGTTTTTTAATAAACAATAAGTTCAAAACGCCGACAGGCGATTGAAAAATATACTAAATAAGGAGATAAAAATCCGATGAAACAAAGAGGCAAAAAGACAATCGTTTGCGTATTGCTTTGCGTTCTGGTTTGTATGGTTTCGGCGTTCGCGCTCGCAGGCTGTAAAAAAACCGAAGCGCCGAAAAAGTACAGCGTTATTTTTATGAACGGCGATACGCAGATAAGCGAACAGACGGTAGAGGCGAACAAAGAGGCGGTTAAACCCGCAGACCCGACCAAAGAATCCAGCGTAAGCACGGTTTATACTTTTGCGGGTTGGGCTTTGACGGCAGACGGAGAAGTCGTAACCGATTTCACGATAAAAGCCGATACGACTTTTTACGCCGTATATACGCCTTCGACGAGAAAGTATACCGTTAAATTTATGGACGGAGAAAATCAACTTTCTTCCGCCGACGTAGATTACGACGCGCAGGCGACCAAACCCGCCGACCCGACCAAAGCGGCAGACGCAAAGTATACCTATACTTTTGCGGGCTGGGCTTTGACGGCAGACGGCGACGCGGTAACCGACTTTAAGGTTACGGGCGACGTTACCTACTACGCGGTATATACTTCGGTAGTGAATAAGTACGACGTTAAGTTTATGCTTGACGGCGAACAAATCGGGGCGCCCCAGAATATTGATTACGATACCGCGCCGACCATGCCCGAAACGCCGACGAAGGCTGCGACTGCGGAATACACTTATACGTTTGCAGGTTGGTATACCGCAGCCGAAGGCGGCGAAAAAGTCACCGATTTCACCGTTAAAGCGAACGCGACTTACTATGCGCATTTCACTTCGACCGTTAACAAATACGACGTTAAGTTTATGTCCGAAGGTCAGCAGGTCGGCGAAACTCAGAGCGTAGAATACGACGCTAAGGCTACTAAACCCGCAAACCCGACGAAAACGGGCGACGCCCAATATTCTTACGATTTCGAGGGTTGGTACAACGCGGCGGAAGGCGGCGAAAAGGTAGAAGACTTTACCGTAAAGGGTAACGCAACTTATTACGCAAGATATACTCGCAGAGTGAATAAGTACACCGTTAAGATAATCGACGGCAACGGGGCAGACCTTTCCGAAACGAGTATGGAATACGGTTCGATCGTCGAACTTCCCGCCCCGACGGAAATCACCGGTAAGTATTTCGTCGAATGGAGAGATGCCGACGACATCGTCTGGAAGGAAGACAGCACCGTAAAAGGTAACGTTACGCTTCACCCGTTCTATAAGGAATACGGTCTTGTCGTGGACGAATCGTTCTATCAGAGAGATAAATCCGACTTTACCGTAACTGCTTCCGAAGAAGCCGTTCCCCTCGGATATAAAACCGTTTGGACGACTTTTACTACAAAAAATTATATTCACGGCGGCTCGTATTCGAAAATTGTATTATCGAATTATGCCCAGGTCCGATTCGCAATCAAAACCGACGGTAATTTCTTCTTAAACGGTAAATCGACAAATGCAACTCACGATTGGTTATTTTTCGAACTTGTTCAGAATGAAGATTTAACGTGGAAAACTACGGTAACTAACGCATTAGGAGAAGTTGTTTATGCCCCTGATAACCTTAGCGGGGCAAGAAGCGACGGTGGTTATGTCAATCAAGCACTTAATAGTATTCTGTTCGGAATCCCGACAGGGTTTTATCCCCAAAATCCCGCTACCGATGAAACGATGAATATTTACTTTACAGAAGTTCGCGGAACGCTGAAAAAGTCTGCGGTAGAAGGCGTAAAGGTTGACGAAAGCGTTTATAACGTAAATAAACTTAACATGACGAAGGTGACGGATTATGCCGTTGCAGGTTATGAAACCGTAATGACGTATACTCATACGGGGTCTAACAGTATTCACGGAATGAATTATTCGGCAGTAGATTTACGAGGGTATTCTGAAATCCATTTTGCATTCAGATCTTCGTATGGTTTCAACTTCAATAACGTAGTGTCGAGTTACGATCGTGATTGGATGTATTTTACGCTTACGCAAAACGATGACGAAACGTGGAACCTGACGGCGACAAAGGCAGACGGAACGGTCATTGCGACGCAGAACAACTTGCTCGCAAATAAAGCCGAACTCGGTGCTTCTTATACTCCGTATGCGTTAAACGCAATTCTGTACGGTATTCCGTCCACCGGGCTTTACCCGAACAAATCGGATTCTCTAAGCGAGTTGACGGTCTGGACTACGGAAATTCGCGGAACGCTTAAAGCGGGTGCGTAATACGTATCTTTAAGTCGTTAGTAACGATTATTTTTACCGCCCGAACGGGTTTGACACTCGTTCGGGCGGTAATTTTATTTATACGCATATTTTACTATTTACAAAATCTATGAAAAGTGATATAATAATTTCGTTATATCGGCATAGGCGGTAATATATATGGCAAGACTAAATGAAACCCGTAACGCAGATTCGCGTTGCGTACATCTTGATTTTCACACGTCGGAACTTATTCCGGACGTCGGGGCAAAATTCGATAAAGAAAAATTCGCGAAAACTCTTAAAGACGCCAAAATAAATTCGGTAACCGTTTTTGCAAAATGTCATCACGGTTGTTTTTATTATAAAGGCAGTAAGTTTTTCGTACACCCCGGTATGCAGGGCAGTTTATTGGACGAACAATTAGACGCTTGTAAAAAAGCCGGCGTGTCCGCCAAGATTTATATTTCGGCGGGTATAGACGAACATATTTCCCGTCAACACCCCGAATGGCTTCGCAGAGAAAAATACGGAGAAGATCAGGACGCAACGGGTTTCAGAAGGCTTTGCTTTAACAGCGAATATCTGGATATATTAAAAGAACAAACCCGGGAAGTCGTCGAAAGATATAAACCTGACGGAGTATTTTTCGATATTATTTCTACGTGGCCTTGCTATTGCGATAACTGTCTTGCCGAAATGAAAAGACGGGGTTTAGACCCAAAAGACGAAAAGCAGGCGCAAATCGTAAACGACGAAGTAAACATGCGTTACTTCAAAGAGATAAATGCCGTAGTCAAGAGCGTAAGTCCGAATACTCAAATCGTACATAACGTTCCGTACCATATATGCACGCGGGAGTATATCGACGTAAACGACCGGATAGAACTCGAATCTTTGCCGACGGGCGGTTGGGGTTACGATAATTTCCCGGCAATGGTTGCGTATTTGCGCAGGCAAAACAAAAACGTGGTCGGTATGACGGGTAAATTTCACCGCAGTTGGGGCGAATTCGGCGGCTATAAGTACCCCGAAGCGCTTCGGTTCGAAGCCGCGTTGGATCTTGCGTACGGAACGGGCATGAGCGTAGGCGATCAACTGCATCCGAGCGGTAAACTCGACGATTATACGTACGAGATGATCGGCAACACTTTTAATTGGTTTGAAAAACGTCAAAAATACAGCGGCGGAGAATATCTGCCGGAACTTGCATTATATAGTCCGTCGCTCGGGATAGAATCCGATCAGGACGCAAGAACGGGCGCTTCGAGAATACTTTTAGAGGATAAGTATTTGTTCGACATGATCGGCGACGACGAGATAGATAAAAAATATCCGCTTATTATTATCGCCACCGCAAGACCGCTTTCGGCTGCGGAAGTCGAAAAATTCAAAATTTACGCGGATAACGGCGGGGGAGAGGGGGGGGGGGGGGGGGGGGGGGGGGGCGGGGGGAAGGGGTCAAAAAGCCTGATTGTCAGAAATATAAGTTCGACAAGATCTCGGGTTTACCGAAATAACCGCAGACGACCTGACTCCGTGCTATTACGTTTCGAAATATCCGCTTAAAGCGGGTAACGGCGTGCCGCTCGTCGTGTTCGGAAAGTCTTGGCATATAAAGGCAAGCGGAGAAGTGCTCTGCGATAAATTATCGCCCTACTTCAAGCGGGAGGGAAAGAACTTCTGTTCACATGCCCATACGCCGTGCGATTACGACAAAGTTTCACCCGCAATCACCGTCGGCAAACACGGAATCGCGGTTGCTTCCGACTTATTTACGTTGTACGCAACGGACGGGGGAATGACTGCAAAAGTTCTGATTACTCCGCTTATAGAGCGTTTATTAAATAATAAAAAGACCGTTATAACGGATTTGCCGAGTTCGGGAAAGGTTACGTTATACCGCAAGGGGAACGGTTTGACGCTCCATCTCGTTTACGCCAACACCGTCGTAAGGGGCGGAGGAAACGCTTCCGTCGAAGTTATCGAAGATATAATTACGATTTCTTGCGTAAACGTATCTCTGAAAGCCGAAAAGCCCGTCAAAGTCGTTTTACGGCCCGACGGGAAAGAATTGCCGTTTATCTATGAAAACGGAACGATTAATTTTTCGCTTAAAGACTTTAACTGCTACGCCGCGATAGAATTTATATATTAAAAATTTACTTCGCAAATTGAAGAACGTTCGGTTCGTATTATTCTTGTCCGGCATGCCAGACAAGAATAATACGAACCTTG